>CAZLJL010000166.1:0-4402 GCA_964559785.1 uncultured Bifidobacterium sp. | reverse complement strand
GAAGCAGGAAATTCAGACTGCATGCAGTCCGCCTGCGAAACGGCACAGGCTTGCAAGCCCGAGTGCGCCCTGCAAGGGGCGCAGCGCCACCAGCGACCTGAAGAAAAGACTGATCAGTCGTCTTTGATACCTTCGATACCAAGTTCCTGAATCTTGCGCGTAATCGTATTGCGCCCTATGCCAAGTCGAATCGCGGCATCATTTTTTCTGCCATGGGTGTGCTTGAGCGCGGTCTTGATGAGCGCTGCCTCGAACTGACGCCCAAGCGCATCCATCACTTCAGGCCTGCCAGAGGAAAGCATTTGCGACGCCTCCGCCTCTAGCATCAACACCCATGAATGACGATCATGCATGACTCCGTTGGTAGGCGATTCACCATTCGTGTACGCTGGTTCGGGTACCAGCATCGCGGGGGCATGATGGTCACCATTCAGTTTGATGGGTGCTAACGTATCGGACGGTGGTGCTGTCAGCGCGCCTGCGCCGGTGCTTTGAATCAGTTCTGCAGGCAGATCCTTCACCTCAACGGTTTGCCCGGGTGCCATCACGGTGATCCAGTTACACAAATTTTCTAACTGGCGCACGTTACCCGGCAAATCCAGCGCAGACAGAAATTGCATCGCCTGATCGGACAAACGTTTTGCTTCGACACCAAGCTCTCTGGCACTGCTGGCCAGGAAGTGACGCGCGAGCAGCGGGATATCTTCACGCCGTTCACGAAGTGCGGGTAGTCGAAGGCGGATCACATTCAAACGGTGATACAGATCTTCGCGGAATAAACCATCGCGTACGCGTTGCTCTAGGTTTTGATGAGTGGCGGCGATGACGCGCACGTTGGCTTTCAGCGGCTGGTGACCGCCAACGCGATAAAAATGACCATCCGACAGCACCCGTAGCAAGCGGGTTTGCAAATCGAAGGGCATATCGCCAATTTCATCGAGAAATAAGGTGCCGCCCTCGGCCTGTTCAAAGCGCCCACGCCGTGTGGCTTGGGCACCGGTGAAGGCACCACGCTCATGACCAAACAACTCGGATTCGAGAAGATCTTTAGGGATCGCTGCAGTATTCAGCGCGATGAAGGGTTGCGCTGCGCGCGGGCTATGTTTATGCAATGCGCGCGCCACCAGCTCTTTGCCGGTACCGGACTCACCGGTGATCAGCACGGTGACATTCGACTGCGACAAGCGACCGATCGCCCGAAATACATCCTGCATCGCTGCAGCTGAGCCCAGGATCTCGGGTGTTTCGTTACTGGCGAGATCGATCTCTGCGTCACGCAGGCTCTCCTCGAGTGCACGCCGAATAAGCTCAACCGCTTTGTCCAGGTCGAAGGGCTTCGCCAAGTACTCGAACGCGCCCCCCTGAAACGCTGCGACCGCAGAATCCAGATCCGAGAACGCGGTCATCACAATCACTGGCAAGCTTGGATGGCGCTGCTTCACCATGTGTAACAACTCAAGGCCGGACTCACCCGGCATACGGATGTCGGACACCAACACTTGTGGGGTGCCATGCTGAAGCGCGTCAACCACCTCACGCACGTTAGAGAAGCTGCGGGTACTCAAGCCCTCGCGCGCGAGTGCTTTCTCTAGCACCCAGCGTATCGATTCATCGTCGTCAACTATCCAGATTGGTTTCATGCGCTCTCTATCGAACCAGCGATTTCATACCCTAGCACCAAAACGGTGCCAGCCACCCGCCCCGATTGCGCTGCGCCGGTGCGCGGCAGCGGGCCAGCGCATCAAGGCAAGGCGATCAGGATACGGAAATCCGTATATCCGGGTCGGCTTTCGCATTCGATAACGCCAGAATGCTGTTGGATGAAGGTTTGAGCCAGTGTCAGCCCCAGTCCGCTCCCGCCGTCTCTACCTGAGACCAACGGGTAAAACATTCTTTCCCTCAGATCCGCCGGTATGCCCGGACCGTTGTCGATGATATGCAAGTCCAGTGCCAGCCGATAACGCACTTTGGCAATCGTCACCGAGCGCGCAATCCGTGTACGAAATATCAATTCTGCATCGCGGTGTTCGATACGCTCGGCAAGCGCTTGGGCCGCATTGTGCGCAATGTTCAGGACCGCCTGAATCAGCTGTTCTTTGTCGCCGCGAAACTCGGGTAATGACAAGTCATAGTCGCGTGTGATCGATAGCCCTTGCGGGAACTCTGCAACGATCAGGCTGCGAACCCGCTCAAACACCTCGTGGATATTCACGTCACCGACGATCTGCGGACGTCGGTGTGGCGCCAGCAAGCGGTCTACCAGCGTCTGCAAGCGATCAGACTCCTTGATGATGACTTGGGTGTACTCGCGCAGATCTTTCAAACCCTGCCCCGGTAATTCAAGCTCCAGTAGCTGCGCCGCGCCGCGAATACCGCCGAGCGGGTTTTTTATCTCGTGCGCCAGGTTGCGGATCAGCTCCTTGTTGGCTTGTGTCTGACCGAGCTGCCGCTCCTCGCGATCCAGCTTCAGCTGTTGTACGTTCTCGCGCAACTCGATCAACACCGGGTGATCAATATCGTCGAGTGGTGTGACGGTGACATTCACCTGCAGCGGGAGTCGCCCTACCCGCTCCAGCGCAAGATCTTCGCGCTTTTGGTCAAACTGGCGCTGACGCGCCTGCTGGAAAATCTGTTCCAACCGCTCACCGCTCACGAAAAGCTCATGCAGGCGCTGGTTCTGCATAACTTTGAACGAGCTATCGAGCAGGCTCTCGGCGGCGGCATTGGCATACGCAATCCTGCCCTCGGCGTCGAGAATCAATACGGCAGATGCAAGCAGATCAAGCCCGCCGAGCGATGTGGCAAGAATATTCACGATAGCCGAAAAATAAAAAGGGCCGCATGGCGGCCCGGGTTGGCGTGCAGGGGCAACAGCCTTATTTTAATTGACCAATCTCGCGCTTCAGTGCCTCGATGTTTTTTTCGGTACGCGCGATATCGTCTTTCATCGTGGCGACCCGTTCCTGATACTTTGCATAATTGCGCTCACTACCCTGCCGCTCCGGCTCACCGTTTTGATACTCCTTCTTCAATTCGGCCAGCTTGTTCTCTTCAGTACGAATCTCGTCGTTAAGAATTTGCAAGCGGTCGAGGTCGCGCCGCTTCTGCGTCTGGCTGTCAACGCGTGGAAACGATGGGTCAGCCTTGGCCTGCGTGACCGAAGACGGCGCGGGAATCGAGGATAAAGACTCGGTATCCAACTTGCGGCAGCCGCGTGTGTCACCGGTATTTCGGTACTCCCGAACACCATTCGCTTGGGTACACACATAAACGCCCTGAGCGAAGGCCTGGCTGGCGAGCATGTATAAGGACAAGAGGACGAATACAGATCTCATGACAGTGCGCTGCGGTCGAAATACGAATGCGGACACGGATGCAAACAAAGCTACTGTTGCGAGTAGGCGACCCTGCCCTTATACCAGAATCGCACTGAGTATGATTATCACAAATGCAACACCCTATTGAAAAAAAGGGCGGCAAATGCCGCCCTTTCTTGTGGTTCGCTTAAAAAATTACAGCGAGTAGTACATCTCGAACTCAACCGGATGCGTCGTCATACGGAACCGTGTGACTTCTTGCATTTTCAGCTCGATGTAGGCATCGATCATGGTGTCGGTGAACACGCCACCACGCGTCAGGAACTCGCGATCCTTATCGAGGCACTCGAGCGCTTGATCGAGCGACGAGCACACGGTTGGGATCTTTGCGTCTTCTTCTGGCGGCAAGTGGTAAAGGTCTTTCGAAGCTGCCTCACCTGGGTGAATCTTGTTCTGTACGCCGTCCAGACCAGCCATCAACAGCGCGGCAAAGCACAGGTAAGGGTTGGCAGAAGGATCCGGGAAACGCGTCTCGATACGGCGGCCTTTCGGATTTGCCACGTGCGGGATACGAATCGATGCCGAACGGTTACGCGACGAATACGCCAGTTTGACCGGCGCTTCGAAGCCTGGCACCAAACGCTTGTAGGAGTTGGTACCCGGGTTGGTGATCGCATTCAGCGCGCGGGCGTGCTTGATGATGCCGCCGATGTAGTACAACGCGAACTCAGACAGACCCGCATAGCCGTCGCCCGAAAACAAATTCTTGCCATCTTTCCAGACCGATTGGTGCACGTGCATACCCGAGCCGTTGTCCCCAACGATGGGCTTCGGCATGAAGGTCGCGGTCTTGCCGTAGGTGTGCGCGACATTCCAGATCACATATTTCTGCAACTGGGTCCAGTCAGCACGTTCGACCAAGGTTGAGAACCTGGTACCGATCTCGTTCTGACCCGCACCTGCTACTTCGTGGTGATGCACCTCGACAGGAATGCCGAGCGATTCGAGCACCAGGCACATCTCGGAGCGCATGTCTTGGAAGCTATCCACCGGGGGCACTGGGAAGTAGCCGCCCTTAAGCAGAG
>CAZLJL010000165.1:0-4409 GCA_964559785.1 uncultured Bifidobacterium sp. | reverse complement strand
CATGCAAAAAGCCGGCAAAATGCTCGATCACCAAAATCACGATCAAGCCGACAATTAGCCCCTCACCAAATAACTGAAGTTTCGACATCGCCCTGCTCCCTGAAATCTGACGTTTCTTTGGAAGATTTACTGCTGATTATTTATTCGAGTACTTCGCGCTTGTTTTTCAACGCGATACCCAAGGTATACGGCTCAATCGTCTGCTCGCTCACACCATAGGCCGACAGGAAACGGCTAAACAGCGCCTGCTCTTCGGGTGCGGCGATACCATCGGCCAACAATGAATCGTACAGATTCAGCAAGATACACATCTTTTGGTCTGCATTGAGCATCTTGGCAGACTCGGCAAGGTAGGTATCGATATCTTTCGCCCGCGCATAGCGACCAGCAGCGTCCATCAGCGCCTTGTCATTCCCGAGTGCCTGTAAAACATTACCGATTTCTTCTGCTTCGACTTGCCCGTCAGCGTTAATCATGTGCAGCAGCCCCACCGCCAGCGATAGCTTTGGCGTCAGTTCGGGTGGCGCGCCTTTGAACATGTCGAATAATCCCATTTGCTGCTCCTAGTAGTGTTTTTGCTAATTGAAACAAGGCTAAAAAGAGCCTTGCAGAAGTCCATCACTATAGCAGCTTCATAGGGTAATTCAGCATGGCTTTGGCAGTATTGGGCTGCTATTTCCCACGGTACTGTAGCCGCGCTAAATCAGTCTTAGCCCTCTACAAGTTCACCCAAATATGACAGACCTTTAATCGAACGGCTGCCGTACCATGACAGCATTTCGCCATCGACCAATCGCACCGGTTTGCCAATTTGACGCTCGAGTGTATCTGCGTGCTGGTCGGTAAATCGGTAGGGTTCGCTCGATAAAATGACTTCATCGATATCCGCGAGTAATGCCTCATTCCACTGGAATATCGGATATCGCGTTGGCGAATCAGACACCCAGTGCTGCCAGCCGATCAGCTCTAGCATGCGGGCAATATAGGTATCTCGCGATACGGTCATCCAAGGATCCTGCCAGATGCAATACAGCACACGATAGGGCTGAACTGCTGGCTCCCTCTGTGATGTTGGATTCAGCTTCTGCTGCAAGCTTGCCAGTGCCGCCTCGAATCGTGTGCACAGTATTTCAGCTTGCTGCTCACAACCAAAAATGCCGCCCAGTAAACGGAATAACGGAAGATTATCTAGCGGCGAACATGGATGCGTGACAATCACATTCGGAATAAAAGACGACAGCGTCTCGACGGTTGGCTTTTCATTCTCATCAATATTGACCAACAGATGCGTTGGCGCGAGACGGCGAATTTTCTCAATATTCACATCCTTGGTACCGCCGATCTTGGGAATAGCAGCGACCGCCTGATGCGGATGAATACAAAAGCCGGTTCTACCAACAAGGTGCGATGACAGACCAAGGTCACACAATAACTCGGTGATAGACGGTACCAGCGAGACAATGCGACAGGGCTCGCCGGCTGCGACACGGACATGTGAAACCCCGAGAGCGTCAGTTACTTGCATATTGGGGCATTTGGTTCATCCAACGCCCCAACGAGCGCCTGCACTACTTGCAGCGCTATGCGCCGGAAAAACAAGTTCGGGAATTTACCCAGGGCCAGCTTACAAGGCATTAGAGCAAAAGGTTCATACGCTGCCGGACATTGTCGGGTATCGCCGCTTCCCAGCTTGCCTCCTCGCCCGGCAGAGGTAAAACCCTGCCCCACTCCGCTATCTGATCGCCGGGGACATCAACGATATAGATTTGGATGCTGGCAGTATCTGTTTCGGCCACTTGCGCAGTGGTTTCCATGAGCGCTTCGATCAGCTGGTGCTTCAAAGCGAGCGGTCTTCCTGCGCGGATCTGGCCATGTACGAAAATATTATCGTGCTCAAGCCGCT
Source organism: uncultured Bifidobacterium sp. (assembly GCA_964559785.1). Taxonomy (GTDB): domain Bacteria; phylum Pseudomonadota; class Gammaproteobacteria; order Burkholderiales; family Burkholderiaceae_D; genus Pernthalerella. The sequence continues at coordinate 2,506 of CAZLJL010000165.1, read as the reverse complement.
TTCCAGCGACAAAGTAGTTATTCGACGGCACATCAACAAAGATGACCTGAACAAAATACTTTGGCGCACCTGTCAACCTGCAATGAATATCTGTGACAGCGGCTGCCAAGCTAGATTTTTGCTGATCGGATAAACGACCGCCGACGGCTGAAACAGTGTAAGTGGGCATGACGCTAGCGACTTTTACAAATAACGTTACCGTACTCAAGATATACTATGGTGGCAAGATTAACTTTCTGGGGTATTTCATGAGTGAAAACATCAAAGGCGATCTTTTTATTGGTGCAGGCGTGGTCGCCGTTGGCACTCTTAGTGCGCCGGGCTTAATCGAGGTAGATGGCTCGGTGGATGGTGTTGTTAATGCCCGATCCATCAATGTCACCTCGAACGGCGTGGTCACCGGTAACAGCACCGCCGATCATATCCGGGTGGCTGGCAAGCTCATGAACACCAGCACCGCTCATCAATCATTACTGGTTGAGTCCACCGGAGATGTGTCCGGCAAGATCACCTACGGTGACCTTGAGATTCGCAAAGGCGGCAATATCGCAGGCGAAATCAATTCCGCACCGGCCAGGTCCAACGCGTGACACGTCCCGGCAATACGCTTCGCAGCCGAAATCGCTCGGCTGCGGCAAGCTGCCTTGATGGCTTTTTGCTAATTTGATATCGGCCTATTCGCGCGCGAGCGCTGGTGGTTTAATGCCATCAGTATCCAAAGAGTTTATTCATGCGAGCAGCCATCTATACCCATCGCGGTCCCGCGGCAGAAGTTCTTCAGCTCATCGACAAGCAGCAGCCCCAACCCACCTCAGGTGAGGTTCGGGTAAAGCTCGCATTCAGCGGTGTTAATCCTTCGGATGTGAAATCTCGGGCGGGCCTGGCCGCGCGCACCGGTGGCTTCCCGGAGGTTACGCCGCACAGTGATGGCGCTGGTGTCATCGATGCGGTCGGCGATGGTGTCGATAGCTCGCGCATCGGTGAGCGGGTATGGCTCTATAACGGCCAGTGGGAGCGACCCTACGGCACTGCGGCTGAGTTTATTACCCTTCCTGCAAGGCAGGCGGTGCCATTACCCGATTCAATATCGTTTGAAGTTGGCGCATCAATCGGCATCCCCCTCATGACCGCCCTGCATGCAGTTCAGGCTTGCGGTTCGCTTTTGGGAAAGACAGTACTGGTGCCCGGTGCCGTCGGCAGTGTCGGCTATTACCTCACTCAACTCGCCTGCATGGCCGGCGCTCGTGTGGTTGCCATCGTCAGCAGCGAAGAGAAAGCAGCGCAGGCACGTCACATCGGTGCTGCGGAAACTATCAACTACAAGACCGAACAGCTGGTCGAGCGAGTTCTAGCGCTCACCGATGGCCAAGGTGCAGATGCCATCATTGATCTTGACGCCGCGACTCATGCACCGCTCTACGGCCAGTTACTGCGCTTTCAGGGCAAGGCTGTCGTCTATGGATCCAACCAGCCGCAGTTCAGCATGCCCTTCGGCCCGATGATCCTTGGGTTTGTGAACATCTACTGCTTTATCGTGTACAAGTTGCCGCCACAAGAACTGCAACAGGTAATAGATAGCTTGCAGGCTATTCTCAATCATCCGGCGCTACGGCATCCGCCGACGGCTATCTATCCGCTCGATGAGATCGCTGCTGCACACCAACAAGTCGAGCGCGGTGCGAATGCGAAGGTACTGATCCAACTGTAAGGCGCTTTTTGGGGATCTGATAATGCTGTGCGCTTCTACGAGTCGTTTTATGCAGGCGAGAGCATTTTTCTATGCGTTCTCTCTGATCGTGTTTGTTTTCCCTGGCTTAGTGCGGGCCGAGTGGGCACCCATCATCCGCGACAGCGATGTCGCATCACGACGGTTTTCCTTGTTTGTTGACCCTAACTCAATTGTGCGGCGAGGGGAACAAGTGACTGTTCGTGTCCTTCTCAACATGCGAGAAAAAACAGAGGAAGGCGTTGCCTCAGTCATAGCGGTCGACGAGTATGACTGCGTGCGTGATCTGATGCGCAGCAAATCGATTGCAAGCTACGCTGAGCGCGGTGGCAAGGGTCGCGTGATCCGCGAATACAAAAGCCTTGGTCCCTGGGTGCCGGTTGAGCCGGGCAAGATCAATGAAGCCGTTTTACAGAATGTCTGTGACTTCTACCCGAATTGGTGGTCAGAGTAAGTCAACTTAAAATTTTATGGCCTATTGTTGGCTGCACCGCTAACAAGCTTTTTCTGACAATACTGAGGGAATGTCCTCTACTCGATCTCACTCATTACGAGTGAGGACAAAATTTCATTTTTACGACGCTGCTGCCCGGATCATGTTTCTGGCGATCAGTAATTGTTGAATCTGCGTGGTTCCTTCATAAATTCGGAACAGGCGCACATCCCGATAAAAGCGTTCGACCGCATAATCAGCAATATAGCCAGCGCCGCCATGAATCTGCACCGCGCGATCCGCCACTCTGCCGCACATCTCTGACGCAAACAACTTGCAGCATGAGG
>CAZLJL010000164.1:0-4442 GCA_964559785.1 uncultured Bifidobacterium sp. | reverse complement strand
GCGGTGCCTCGGGTTTGGGCGCTGCATCCGCACGCATGATTGTCGAAAACGGCGGCAAGGTTGTACTGGCGGATTTGCAGATTGAGGCGGGCGAAAAACTGGCGGCCGAACTCGGTGGCAAGTTCGTGAAATGCGACGTTACGTCGGAAGCGGACGGCAATGCGGTCGTTGCTGCGGCGCAGTCGCTGGGTACCGTGGTTGGACTGATTAATTGCGCTGGCGTCGCGCCTGCGGTGAAAACGGTTGGCAAAGATGGCCCGCATCCGCTCGAAGTGTTCCAGCGCGTGGTGAATATCAACCTGGTGGGTACCTTCAATATGTCGCGACTGGCGGCAGCGGCGATGGCCGACAACGCCCCTAACGCGAATGGCGAGCGCGGTGTCATCATTCATACCGCCTCAGTAGCAGCCTACGACGGCCAGGTGGGTCAAGCGGCCTACGGTTCTTCGAAAGCGGGTGTGGTCGGCCTGACACTGCCCATGGCGCGCGATTTGTCGCGCAACGGTATTCGCGTCATGACGATCGCGCCAGGTATTTTTGAAACTCCGATGCTGCTTGGTATGCCGCAGGAAGTGCAAGATTCGCTCGGCAAAATGGTGCCGTTCCCGCCCCGACTCGGCAAACCGCATGAGTACGCGCAACTGGCCAAGACCATTATCGAGAACTGCATGCTGAACGGCGAATCCATTCGCCTCGACGGTGCCATCCGCATGCAGCCGAAGTAAGCGGTCTGTCGTAAACCGGCCATAGTAGCGGGCAGCGCTTCGCAAGCGACTTGCCTGCTGTTAATCTGCGGTGATGTCCTCGCCGCAGAAGACCGCACTTTTTCTGACAGGAGGCGGCGCCCGAGCCGCCTACCAGGTTGGTGTATTACAGGCTATTTGCTCGCTGCTCAGCGAGGTGGGTTGGCCTGCACGTAAAAATCCCTTCGATATTGTTTGCGGGACCTCGGCCGGTGCGATCAATGCGACGGCCTTCGCTTGCCGGGCTGACGATTTTGAGCACAGTGTTTCCCACCTACTGAACGTCTGGCGCGGTTTGGAAGTCGAGCAGGTTTTCCGTGCCGACTCGATCGGCGTGATCCGTTCGGGTGCACGTTGGCTATCACTGCTCTCGTTCGGCTGGCTACTGCGGCAGTGGCATACATCGCCCCCTAATTCATTGCTTGATAACGCACCGCTGGTAGGGCTGTTGCACAAGATGCTCGACTTGCCTCGGCTCGACGCTGCGCTGGCACGTGGTCATCTGGACGCGCTGGCAGTATCTGCCTCTTCCTACACCGCCGGTCGCCATGTAGTGTTTTATCAATCAGCGTCCGAGGTTGCCCCCTGGAGCCGAATCCAGCGGATGTCTGTGCCGCAGCAAATTGGCGTGGATCACCTGTTGGCCTCATCAGCGATCCCGCTGATTTTTCCGGCGGTCCCACTGTATTGCGGTGACCGTTGCGAGTATTTTGGTGATGGCTCTTTGCGCGAGTTGGCACCTATTTCACCAGCCATTCATCTCGGTGCAGACCGGGTACTCGTGATCGGGGCAGGCAATATCGGCGCTAGCGGCAGAAAATTTGATGAGTTTTCCGGTTATCCAAGTTTGGCGCAGATTGCCGGCCATGCGATGTCGAGCATTTTTCTGGATGGCTTGTCGGTGGATATCGAGCGCATGGCCCGCATCAACCAGACGCTCTCCATCCTCACCCCCGCGCAACGACAGCAGACCTCATTGCGGCCGATCGAGATGTTGGCGATTACGCCGTCCAAACCCCTTGATTCCATCGCCAGCCAGCATACGGGCAGTTTGCCGCTACCCATACGCACATTGCTTTCAGCGATCGGTGCCACCGAGCGGCGGGGGGCGGCGCTAGCGTCCTATTTGCTGTTCGAATCCAGTTATACCCGGTCCCTGATCGAGTTGGGCCAGATCGATACCCTGCACCGCCGCGAGGAGGTTCTGCGGTTTTTTGGGGCGCTAAAGCCCTCGATCGCGGCCTCAGCACGGACGTTCCGCGCAATCTGAGCTTTAATCCGGTCCAAATGAGTTTTGGCTTATAAGCCACGATTCAATCAGAATGACGGATTTTAGACACAGTTAGGCGAAATAATTATCATATTTAATAGTTTTCGTGATGCCATCTAGATTCAGGGGTTTTTCCCGCAACGAAGCGCAGGTATGATTTCGCCTTGCCGTAAAACAATTTGCCCAAATTGGACGGGCGTTGAGGCAGTGGCTTGGGTGTACCAGTACGCGTCGGTGTTGTAATAAAAATAATTTTCCGACGCGCTTTGAGTTGTCTAACAGGATCGTGAACATCTACATGCTCAGCGCGCTGCCTCAGCGCGACGAACACATCCCGGAACCGGAAGCGGGCGAGGAATTGCTGCGCACCGTGCCGGACAACGTCGTGCAATCGATACGCGCATTTCGGGTCGTTGATTTGCAATCCGAGGCGGTTCGGCTTGCCCATCATTTTTTGTATGCGAATCTTTCGCAAGCACAAACACGCCAGCAAGTACTTGCTGCGATCGCGGAATCTTTCCATATCCCGAAATCTTCGGCCAAGAATTTCGATGCCCTGCGCGATTGCCTGACTGATCAAATTCACCGGGCCGGTCAGCAGCCCGGATTTCTCGTGGTGCTGGATCAGCTGCCGCAGACGCAAAAATTCGACCGCGAAGCGCGCGAGAATTTGCTGGATGTCTTCCGCGACGCAGCCGATTACTGGGCCGAGAAGCGCGTGCCATTTCGAGCCTTCTTCTCATTCGACTAATCTGCGCGCCGCGCCCGGCGTTATTGGCCCAGCGGCTATCGCCATCTGCAGTGCTGCATGAATTGGCGCTGCTACAATTCGCGCCATGAAAAACATCGTGATCCTGATCTCGGGTCGCGGCAGCAATATGGAGGCCATTATCCATGCAGCTGCTGCCGAGAAATGGCCCGCTCGGATCGCGGCGGTCATCAGTAATCGCGCCGATGCGGTCGGCTTGCGTACTGCAGCGCTGGCAGGAATCCCGACGGCTACTGTCGAGCATGGCAATTACCCCGATCGAGTCAGTTTCGATCGCGCGCTAGCTGAGCAAATTGATTTCTTCCAACCGGATTTGGTGGTCCTGGCCGGTTTCATGCGTATCTTGAGTGCTGGTTTCGTTGAGCATTACCGTGGCTGTCTGCTCAATATTCACCCATCACTACTGCCCAGCTTCCCCGGCTTGTCGACCCACCGGCGCGCACTTGAGGCGGGCGTACGGTTTCATGGCGCGACGGTTCATTTTGTCACCCAGACCTTGGACCATGGTCCGATTGTGGATCAGGCCGTTGTGCCCGTATTCGAGGATGATGTCGAGGAAACGCTTGCACAGCGCGTACTCTCCGAAGAACACAGGATTTACCCAGAGGCAGTGCGCGGTATCGTTGAAGGACGCATACGGCTCGACGGTGACCACGTGCGGCGCAGTGTGCGTGCCGCCGACTGAAATGTCGCCACTTATTGCAACAATACGCGTACTTGAAGGTATCGCATGAGACTCTCTCCCGTAGTAATCGGCGGCACCGAGCAGGCGCTGCGCGAGGTGCTGCGATTTGTCGGCCCGGCCGACGTCACGCTATCGCGTTTTTTTCGCGAAAACCCGAAGCTCGGTTCACGTGAACGCGGCGCGATTGCTGAAGCGGTCTACGCTTTGCTGCGTCATCGTTTGGTGCTCATGAATTTTTCTGATTCAGGCAGCGGCCCGCAAATGCGTCGGGTTGCATTACTCGCCCTGGCTGAGACCGCGGGTATGGATGCCTTGGCTGGGCTGGAAGAACAGGAGCGCACCTGGCTGACGCATGTGATGGCGATCGATAGGACGACGCTTTCGCCGTCATTGCGATGTAATTTTCCCGAATGGATCCGTGACCGTTTGATCGAGCAGTATGGTGAAGATGAATCCGAACACTTGATGGATGCGCTGAACCGTCCGGCACCACTTGATCTACGGGTCAATACGATTCAGTCCTCTGTCGAGCCGGTGCTCGAAGCGCTGACGGCGGCCGCTATTCCTTTCGAACGGACTACTTACGCACCGCTAGGCATACGCTTGCGCACCAAGCCGGCATTACAGAATCTGCTGGTATTCAAGCAAGGTGCCATTGAGGTTCAGGATGAGGGAAGCCAGTTGCTGGCGCATCTACTGGGTGCGCGGCGTGGTGAGATGGTGGTGGATTTTTGTGCAGGCGCTGGCGGTAAAACGTTGGCGATTGGTGCCACCATGCGCAACACCGGACGCCTGTACGCATTCGATATTTCGGACAAGCGACTCGTCAAGCTGAAACCGCGACTCGCGCGTAGTGGCCTGTCGAATGTGCATCCGGTGCTGATCGCCCATGAGAACGATGCCAAGGTAAAACGGCTTGCAGGCAAAATTGATCGGGTCCTGGTCGATGCGCCTTGCAGTGGTTTCGGGACCTTA
>CAZLJL010000163.1:0-4446 GCA_964559785.1 uncultured Bifidobacterium sp. | reverse complement strand
CGCTGACTTTCACGATTCCCCTCAAGCTTGCCGTCGATGAATAGCTCCTTACGGCTAGGATCGCGCAAGCCATCGGTCGGTAACTTAGTCGATAGGGGCAGAGGTTTCACGAGTCGCGGTGTGACAACGAACACCAGCTCGGTTTTGTCATTCTGGAAGTCAGTACTGCGAAATAGTGCGCCGAGCACCGGTAACTCACCCAGTATCGGAAACGCTTTGATATTGGCTGTTGAGTTATTTTTGATCAGACCACCAATCGCAAAGCTTTGGCCATCCGCCAGCTGCACCGTAGTTGATGCGCGGCGTGTCGTAATCAGTGGCAAGATCGCGCGTATTTGGGTTGTACCGTTGCCGATACCGACACCGTCGCGCGATAGCTCGGATACCTCGGGCGATACCCGTAAATTGATCCGACCACCTGACAGCACAGTTGGCGTGAACCGCAAGCCGACGCCGAACTCTTTTTCTTCCAGCGCGATCCGACCCAGTGCATCCTGGGAAACCGGAATTAAAATTCTGCCGCCGGCGAGAAAGCTCCCTTCCTGCCCACTGATCGCCATGACGTTTGGCTCAGCAAGCACTTTCACCAGGGATTCTTTTTTCTCGGCATCCAGATAAACCCCCGAGCCTGAGGCTCGGGTGACGCTCAAATTTCCACCCAGATTGCCGACCAAAAAGCTCGACAGGATACTGGTCGTGACCGATCCACTCAATGGCGATCCCTGTACACCGACACCAAGCTTATCGATCAGCGCTTTTGAGACCTCGGCAACCTTGACTTCAAGCATGACTTGCTGTGCTGCAGCGACCTGCAATAGATTCACGACGCGCAATTGCTGAAGGGCGAGGTTGCCCGATTGTGCAGCAGCACTCACACCCGTATTGTTTGTGGTCATGCCATCTTGCAAGGCACCTGGGCTAACACTGGACGGCCGACGTACATACGCTAATGCCAAATCATTGACGCGCGCAGCAGCCATACTGTCACTGACGGTGCCACTCAAGATCAGACTGTCAGCGGCTGCGCTGACCCGAATATCTTTTTCCTCCGGCATCAATTCGAGCAATGTGGCTTGGAGCGCTCCGGGGTCAAGGGTGACCACCACATCAATTGCACTGCAGCGTCCGCTTTTACCCTGCACAATCATGTTGGTACTACCGATTTCAACACCGAGCAGATAGAGCGTCTCCGGCGATACCAGCATTGCCTGGGCGACTGCCGGGTTTCCAAGTGTCCGATTAGTCACTGGTTCAGGCAGGCGCAACAAGGTTGATTTACCGAGTGGCAGTGTCATCCGGCTAGGTGCTGCGGGTTCGCCATTACAGTTGAGTGGTGCCAAGCTATTCAATTGATTCGAAGCCAGCTTTTCGCTGTTGGGGCGGCGCGTGGCACCATCTACTTCCTGTGCGATTGTTGCGGTCGACACGCTGATGCAGGTGACCATCAGCAACTGGTACAAAGCTTGTGTATTTTTCTTCATATTCTTTCTCCGGTAGCTTTGGTCGTAAGCATCAGTAGCATTCCTGCCCATTACGCAAACCATTGATGACACCGACGCAGGTCATCGGCGCTGCTGCTACTGTTGATGTTGCATTCGACGGTGCTGCGCTAGAGGCGGTACTCGTGACGGGTGCAGTAATTGATTTTTTCGCTCTCGTCGATGCAGTTCGCGTATTACGACTGACTGGAGGGGTAATGCTTGGCGAGTTCTTGCTTTGTTCAGCCAGCATGACCGGTGCAGCAACTTGTCGCAACAAGCTAGTTTTAGTTACGCCCTCCGTATCAGCTACCATGGGATCAATCTGGTTACGCAAGACCAGTGAGAGCGTGCCGACACTACGTGCAAGATCGATCTTCTCGGCCTGTTGCGGCGTCACTTCCAGCGTGACTGCATTCACAACGCGTGGTTTGGTTTCGTCGCGACCAACCTCTTGAGCGACGGCCAGTACCAAAATCCGCTCGAGCACTATTTTGGAAATTGAGTTATCGCGCGCTGTGGTATCACTCGATTCGCGCTGGGTATTGACGATGATGTCGACGTAATTTCCCGGCAGCGCAAAGCCAGCGACACCGATTACATCATTCACCCTCACGGTAATTGCGCGCTTGCCCTCACCAATGACCGCAGATAAGCCGCCCTGAGTACCCACCGGCGCCAGCTTGGCCAGTAATACCGGTTCACCACGTAACAGGTTCGTTCTTAATACTCGGCCATCCAAGCCATCAAGCTGCTGAAATGCCCCTGGCGGTAAGCTGCGTGATGGCCAATCAACTAACTGCACTAATTCCGGTGTAAGGCGATGCCCAAGACTGATATCGGTCGATGCTACCGCCACCTTGGTCATGCCACTGCCGGATTTCGCATCTAACCATTGAGAAGCAAGAAATACTGCCATGAGCCCGGCGATCAGAGCGACGCTCATCATGATCCATGGTCTTGTTATTCGCATAATTCCTCCGGACACGTAGTTGCTGCATGATCAGCGATTCGGATACATCTCGATTGCGATGAGGACCAAGGTGCTTCCGATTGCGATTACCACGCCATAGGGCAGCGTTGCGCGCGAATCCTTCAACATGCGCGGCGCAGGAATACGCTTGCGCGAATACATCATCCCTTCACCCATGGCACTCATCCAGTCGGCATAGGGTGAGCGTGCAAACAGCAGAGCAATCGCCCAAACACCTCCTACTAGTGCGCTAATCAGAGCGACATGTAAGGTCGCCAGCCAGCCCATATGCATGCCGAGCACGCCCAACAACTTGACATCACCGGCGCCCATGCCGCCCATTAAATAAAACGGCATTAGGATCACGAGTCCGGTGACGCCGCCAAGTAAACAATCTCGCAGCGTGAGGCTGTCGGGCGTGAACATCGAGAACATCAAGGCAGCAGCCATACTCGCTGCCAGCAACTGATTCGGTATGCGCCAGTGTTTCCAGTCAGAGGCGGCGGCTAGCCAAGCAGTGATCAGCACTGCTGCTGTACTAGTGAAAGATAGAACTGGCGGAATCGTGGAAAATTCACTCATGATCATCGGCCCGTAAAAAATCAGTGAAGACACTTTGCGGATGGCGGTTGATTAACCGCCATCCCATCCTGAAAGTCCTCTAGATCAACCGCCCGTGCCTGTGGTACCGGCGTTCTTGACTGCGTCCTTCACGCTGGTAAATTTGGTGTTGAGTTCGGTCCCCAACAGTCCGACTGTGACGAGAATGGCTGCGGCAATCAGTGCGATCATCAAGCCGTACTCGACAGCTGTCGCACCCTGCTCATCGGCGAGGAAGGACTGCAGCTTTTGCATCAATGTGTTCATTTAGCGACTCCTTGATTAATGAGATCAACTGCAAATGCTCGGGCACCGAGACAGCGCAAGGCCACGCGGTGACGCCGACGCGCCGATCCGTACTGGGGGAAATCCACCGACGGATGCCTGACAAAGTGTTGTTTATTTGTCATTGGCCGCAGTGTCGGCGGATATTGTCAAAAATTAAATAGTGCAAATGTGTCAGATAGTGTTGCTAATCCACACAATCCTAAGTTTTTAAACCTCTTGCAAAAAGTATGCGCTCACTTTTTAGGCTCCCAGTGTCCCGCTATTTGATTCTGAGCAAGCCGAATAGCACCCCGCCGGGTGGGCTAAACACCCGTCAACGCCCAGTCAAATGACTGCCAAGACAAAAGACCAAGCGCGGCTGTATTACGCGCTCTGGCCGGATGAACCGACGCTTCGCGGGCTGGAAATTGCGCAGGCGGACCTGGCCGGACGGAAGACGCAGAAAGATCAGCTTCACCTGACGCTGGCCTTCCTGGGCAATCAGCCCATCGGCAAGCTACCCGCGTTGGCCGCTGTGTTGGAGCAACTACCGCAAACGGGCTTTGTGATCGAGCTTGATCGATACGGTTATTTCAAGCAGCAGCGAATCGCCTGGATTGGCTCCGCCGAGGTACCGCTGGCGCTGCTGGATTTGAGGGAGTGTTTACTGAAAGGCTTGTCAATAGTCGCGCCGCGCTTTAAGCGTGAATCGCGCTTTATTCCCCATGTGACACTGGCGCGCGATGCGGAGCGACCGGCGCAGGCATTTGCAAGAAGCATCTGCTGGACAGCGAAGCGGGTAGTGCTGGTGCAATCCTTACCGACCCGCCAAGGCGTGATTTACTCGTTGATTGCAGAGCGGTTGCTCGATGGCGCAGTAGCATCAGTGGCGCCAGTAGCGCCGGCAAGTTGATTCAACACATGCGCAGCCGCGATGAAGCCGAAGCTGGCAGTCACCACCACCGCTGATCCATAGCCAGCGCAGTGCAGACCCGTCAGACCCGTGTTTTCATCCACGGCAGACCCAGCGTCATCCTGATCGGGCAAGCATAGTTCCGGGAAGCGCAATGGCTCGGTCGAGTACACCGCATCAATCCCGAACTTGTGTTTGCGACCGCGCGGAAAGCC
>CAZLJL010000162.1:0-4454 GCA_964559785.1 uncultured Bifidobacterium sp. | reverse complement strand
GCGAAGGTGGCCGTACCGTTGGCGCCGGCGTGGTCGCGAAAATCATCGAGTAATTGCTGTTCCGGTCCGCCGGATGACTGAATCAATGCCGTGGGCTTAACCGCCTGCGGCTCGCTCTTTTAAGGAAGCAACATGGAAAAGCAGAAGATACGTATTCGATTGAAAGCCTTTGACTATCGCCTGATCGATCAGTCTGCGCTTGAGATCGTTGATACCGCGAAGCGAACCGGTGCTGTAGTCAAAGGCCCCGTGCCGCTACCGACGCGCATACAACGGTGGGACGTGCTCCGCTCGCCGCACGTGAACAAAAGCTCGCGTGACCAGTTCGAGATCCGTACCCATCAGCGGTTGATGGACATCGTTGACCCAACCGACAAAACGGTTGATGCATTGATGAAGCTCGATTTACCAGCTGGCGTCGACGTAGAGATCAAGCTGCAGTAATAATAAAAAAGCATTAAATTTAGAGGCGGATCTCGACAAGCTTGTCGAAATCCTCGCCTCGCGTTATAATTTTTGGCTTGGTCGAGCGCACGCGCTTTTGATCAACTGAATTTCTAAACACAGCCCCGCCCAATCGAAGGTGGGAATGGAGAAAACAATGAGCCTGGGCCTACTCGGTCGCAAGGTTGGCATGATGCGCATCTTTACGGATGACGGGGATTCCATCCCAGTCACCGTGGTTGACGTGTCCGACAACCGCGTGACGCAGATTAAAACGCCGGAAACTGATGGCTATGCAGCCATTCAGGTGACTTTCGGTAAGCGCCGCCCCTCCCGCGTCAACAAAGCCGCTGCTGGCCACCTGGCCAAAGCTGGCGTCGAAGCGGGTACCGTCCTCAAAGAATTCCGTGTCGACGCTGCGAAAGTGGCCGAGTTCAAGCCGGGCGACAAACTCGCCGTTAGCTTGTTCGAGGCTGGGCAGAAGGTCGACGTGCAAGGCGTCACCATTGGTAAAGGTTACGCCGGCACCATCAAGCGCTACAACTTCGCCTCCGGGCGTGCTAGCCACGGTAACTCGCGTTCGCACAACGTGCCAGGTTCTATTGGTATGGCGCAGGATCCGGGTCGGGTTTTCCCTGGCAAGCGCATGACCGGCCATATGGGCGATGTAACGCGCACCGTGCAGAATCTGGAAGTTGCGCGCGTCGACGCAGAACGCCAGCTGATTCTGATCAAGGGCGCAGTTCCGGGTGCAAAAAATGGCGACGTCGTGGTTTTCCCGGCCGTCAAAGCCAAAGTAGCGAAGGGAGCTTAAGCCATGGAACTCAAGCTCCTGAATGCACAAGGTCAGGCTTCATCCAACGTAGCCGCACCGGACACTATTTTCGGTCGTGACTACAACGAAGCCTTGATTCACCAAATCGTTGTTGCTTACCAAGCCAATGCTCGCAGCGGTAACCGCAAGCAAAAGGATCGCGAAGAAGTCTCGCATACCACCAAGAAGCCCTGGCGCCAAAAGGGCACCGGCCGTGCACGTGCGGGTATGTCATCGTCACCGATCTGGCGTGGAGGTGGTCGTACATTTCCGAACACGCCAGACGAGAATTTCTCGCACAAGGTCAACAAGAAGATGTACCGCGCGGGCCTGTGCTCCATCTTGTCGCAACTCGCGCGCGATGATCGCCTTTCGGTGATCGAGGAACTGTCCCTCGAGGCGCCGAAGACCAAGCTACTCGCACAAAAACTGAAAGGCATGGGCTTGGATTCCGTGCTGGTCATTACTGACCATCTGGATGAAAACTTGATGCTGGCTTCACGTAACCTGCCGAATGTGCTGGTGTGCGAGCCACGTCACGCCGATCCGCTGTCGCTGGTGTTCTACAAAAAAGTGTTGATCACCAAGCCGGCGCTGGCAAAGATTGAGGAGATGCTGGCATGAGCGCAGTCATCAAACACACTGAAGAGCGCCTGATGAAAGTATTGCTGGCGCCCGTGATCTCCGAGAAAGCGACCTTCGTCGCCGAGAAAAACGAGCAAGTGGTTTTCCTCGTCACGCCAGATGCGACCAAGCCTGAAATCAAGGCTGCGGTAGAAATGCTGTTCAAGGTCGAGGTTGAGTCGGTTCAGGTGGCCAATCGCGCCGGTAAGGTCAAGCGTACTGGGCGTTTCGTCGGTCGCCGTAACCACACCCGTCGTGCATTCGTTTCGCTCAAGCCGGGTCAGGAAATCAACTTCACCGAGGAGGCGAAGTAATGGCACTCGTTAAGCTAAAGCCGACCTCGCCTGGCCGTCGTGGCATGGTGAAGGTGGTAAATCCAGACCTTCACAAAGGGCGTCCATTTGCAGGTCTGATCGAGAAGAAGTCGAAATCAGCTGGTCGTAACAACAACGGCCACATCACGACCCGCCACCTCGGTGGTGGCCATAAGCAGCATTATCGCGTCGTCGATTTTCGTCGTAACAAGGATGGCATTTCGGCCAAGGTCGAGCGTCTTGAGTACGACCCGAACCGCAGCGCCAACATTGCCTTGCTTTGCTACGCAGACGGCGAGCGTCGTTACATCATCGCGCCGAAGGGTGTTGCTGTGGGCGATCAACTGATGAGTGGTTCTGAGGCGCCTATCAAGGCGGGTAACTGCCTGCCGATTCGCAACATACCGGTCGGTACTACCATGCACTGCGTCGAAATGATGCCGGGTAAAGGTGCGCAGATTGCGCGTACCGCCGGTGCCGCAGTTGTGCTGATGGCGCGTGAAGGCATCTATGCGCAGGTGCGCTTGCGCTCGGGCGAAGTGCGCCGCATTCACGTTGAATGCCGTGCCACGATCGGTGAAGTGGGTAATGGCGAACACAATCTGCGCAAAATCGGTAAAGCGGGTGCAACGCGTTGGCGTGGTATCCGCCCGACGGTTCGCGGTGTTGCAATGAACCCGATTGATCACCCACATGGTGGTGGTGAGGGCAGAACTGCTGCCGGTCGCCATCCGGTATCGCCATGGGGTCAGCAGACCAAAGGCAAGAAGACGCGTCGCAATAAGCGGACGACGTCGATGATTGTCTCGCGTCGCGGTAAGAAATAAGGGGTATTAGATGGCACGTTCACTTAAAAAAGGGCCGTTCTGCGACGCCCATTTGCTGAAAAAAGTTGAGACCGCACAAGCGAGTCGCGACAAGAAGCCCATCAAGACATGGTCGCGCCGCTCGACCATCATGCCGGATTTCATCGGCCTGACGATCGCGGTGCACAACGGCAAACAGCATGTGCCGGTTTACGTTTCCGAGAACATGGTCGGTCACAAGCTCGGTGAGTTTGCGCTGACCCGTACGTTCAAAGGTCACGCCGCCGACAAGAAAGCGAAAAAATAAGGTCCTGATATGGAAACCAAAGCCAGCCTCCGCAGCGCGCGCTTGTCGGCCCAAAAGGGCCGACTAGTAGCTGACCTGATCCGCGGGAAAAAGGTCGACCAGGCGCTGAATATTCTTACTTTCAGCCCGAAAAAAGGTGCTTTCCTCATCAAGAAAGTGCTCGAATCCGCGATCGCCAACGCCGAACATAACGATGGCGCTGACATTGACGAACTGAAGGTGAAAACCATCTTCGTCGAAAAAGGCGCCGTATTGAAGCGCTTCACAGCCCGAGCCAAGGGTCGTGGTGATCGCATCTCCAAGCAAACATGTCACATCTACGTGACGGTCGGTAACTGAGGGAGTCACGATGGGACAGAAAATTCATCCGACTGGCTTTCGTCTAGCCGTCACGCGTAATTGGGGTTCGCGTTGGTACGCGGGCAACAGCAACTTCGCTCACATGCTGGGCGAAGATTTGAAGGTTCGTGCTTACTTGCGCAAGAAGCTGAAGAACGCATCGGTTGGTCGCGTATTGATCGAGCGTCCAGCGAAGAATGCGCGTATCACGATTTTTAGCTCGCGCCCTGGCGTTGTGATCGGCAAGAAAGGTGAGGATATCGAAGTATTGAAGTCCTCCTTGGCCAAGATGATGGGCGTGCCAGTGCATGTCAACATCGAAGAAATTCGCAAGCCTGAAACCGACGCACAATTGATCGCTGATTCGATCGCGCAACAGCTCGAGAAGCGCATCATGTTCCGCCGCGCCATGAAGCGTGCGATGCAAAACGCGATGCGCCTTGGTGCGCAGGGCATCAAGATCATGTCTTCGGGTCGTTTGAATGGTATCGAGATCGCGCGTACCGAGTGGTATCGCGAGGGTCGTGTGCCGCTGCACACGCTGCGCGCTGATATCGACTACGGTTTCGGCGAAGCAGAAACTACTTACGGCATCATTGGTATCAAGGTCTGGGTCTACAAAGGTGATCGTCTGGCAAGTGGTGAGACCCCTACGGTCGAGGCGCCGGCAGATGACGAGCGCAAGCGTCGCGCCCCACGTCGTGACGACGGCAAGCCCGCGGCTCGCACCGCGCGTAAGCCGGCAGGCGATGCTGCTCCGGCAGTGCCAGTCGCCAAGCGAGTACGTGCCAAGAAGGCCGAGCCAG
>CAZLJL010000161.1:0-4461 GCA_964559785.1 uncultured Bifidobacterium sp. | reverse complement strand
ATGCGCTGTCGATGAAGACCTTGACGCCCGAGGAGTATCAGGCCTGATGGATAAGTTACTGATCCGCGGTGGCCGTCGACTGGCTGGCGAGATCGAGATCGCGGGCGCAAAAAACGCCGCGCTGCCTATTCTGTGTGCAGGCCTGCTGAGTGCTGACACCCTGGTGCTCTCGAACGTGCCGCGGCTGCAAGATGTGGCCACCATGCAAAAACTATTACGGCAGATGGGGCTGGCGATTGAAGACAAAGGCACCGCACTCGAGCTGTGTGGTCGCGATGTGTCCAAGCTGGAGGCGCCTTATGAAATGGTCAAGACCATGCGGGCCTCGATTTTGGTGTTGGGTCCGCTACTAGCGCGATTTGGTGAGGCGAAGGTTTCTTTGCCCGGCGGCTGTGCGATCGGCTCGCGACCGGTGGATCAGCACATCAAAGGTTTGCAGGCGATGGGCGCCGAGATCCATATCGAGGCGGGCTACATTCATGCCAAGGCCAAGCGGCTGAAGGGTGCGCGTATCGTCACGGATATGATCACTGTCACCGGCACCGAGAACCTGATGATGGCGGCAGTACTGGCCGATGGTGTGACTGTGCTGGAGAATGCCGCACGCGAGCCT
Organism: uncultured Bifidobacterium sp.; assembly: GCA_964559785.1. Classification (GTDB taxonomy): domain Bacteria; phylum Pseudomonadota; class Gammaproteobacteria; order Burkholderiales; family Burkholderiaceae_D; genus Pernthalerella. Next base: position 3,848 of record CAZLJL010000161.1, on the reverse strand, counting down.
GAGGTCAGTGATCTGGCGAATCTACTCGTGGCGATGGGTGCGCAGATCGAAGGTATTGGCAGCGATCGCTTGGTGGTAACCGGCGTGTCCGCGCTTAATGGTGCGACACATCCCGTGATTGCGGATCGGATCGAGACGGGGACTTTTTTATGTGCAGTCGCCGCCGCCGGTGGTGATGTGCTGCTAAAAAACGCGCGCGCTGATCTGCTTGATGCAGTGTTTGACAAGCTGCGGGAGACGGGCGCCGTGCTGACGTCGGGTGACGATTGGATCCGGGTACAGATGGCAGGCCGCCCGAAATCCGTCAGTGTTCGCACCACCGAGTACCCCGGTTTTCCGACCGACATGCAAGCGCAGCTGATGGCGCTGAACTGTATTGCCGAGGGTAGTAGTCGGGTCACCGAGACGATTTTCGAGAATCGCTTCATGCATGTTCAGGAGCTGAACCGGCTCGGTGCGTCGATTGAGGTCGATGGTCATACGGCGGTGGTACATGGTGTTAACAAGCTGGTCGGCGCGCCGGTGATGGCAACCGATCTGCGCGCATCGGCATCGCTGGTGATTGCGGGTCTTGCGGCCGAGGGCGAAACGCAGATCGACCGCATCTATCATCTCGATCGTGGTTATGATCGGATGGAGATCAAGCTATCCGCCGTTGGCGCCGACATTCAAAGAATTCGATAACGATGAAACAGAGTCTGACACTGGCGCTGTCCAAAGGCCGTATTTTTGACGAAACCTTGCCGCTACTCGAGGCGGCGGGCATCACCGTTTCTGACGATCCCGAACAGTCGCGCAAACTGATCCTGCCCACCAGTGATCCAGTAATTCGTGTGGTGATCGTCCGCGCATCCGATGTGCCGACTTATGTGCAATACGGTGCAGCTGATTTTGGCGTGGCGGGCAAAGATGTTTTGCTCGAGCATGGCGGTGAGGGACTGTATCAACCGGTCGATCTGAACATCGCAAAGTGCCGGATGTCGGTTGCGGTGTCGGCGGGCTTCGACTACGCCAGTGCGGTTCGTCAGGGTGCGCGGCTTCGGGTCGCGACCAAGTATGTCAATGTCGCGCGTGAGCACTTTGCCGCCAAAGGTGTGCACGTCGATCTGATCAAGCTCTACGGTTCCATGGAACTGGGGCCCTTGGTCGGTCTATCCGATGCGATTGTCGATTTGGTGTCGACCGGGAGCACTCTGCGTGCGAACCATCTGGTCGAGGTCGAACAGATCATGGATATTTCCTCGCGTCTGGTGGTGAACCGTGCAGCGCTTAAAACCAAGCGCGAGAAACTACAACCTATCATTGAAGCCTTCGAACGCGCTGCGTCGTTGAAGCAATAATTTATGTCAGTCCAAATCCGAAGACTCCACACCACCGATGCAGATTTCAGCGCCACGCTGATGGCCGTGCTCGCGTTCGAAGCCACCGAAGATGCCGCGATTGAAACTGCGGTGGCCGGCATACTTGCCGAGGTCAAAGCGCGTGGTGACGCCGCAGTGCTCGACTACACCAATCAATTTGATCGACTCGCTGCCAGCAGCGTTGGCGCGCTCGAAATTCCACGCGCCGAGCTGCAGGCGGCACTGGAATCGCTTAGTCCACAGCGTCGTCAGGCGCTGCAACAAGCCGCTGACCGGGTGCGCGCCTACCACGAGCGCCAGAAGCAGGAATGCGGCTCCGATGGTTTCAGCTTCACCGAGCCCGACGGCACTGTGCTCGGCCAAAAGGTGACGGCACTCGATAAAGTAGGTATCTACGTCCCGGGAGGCAAAGCGGCCTACCCATCGTCGGTACTGATGAACGCCATACCCGCGAAAGTAGCCGGGGTCGGTGAAGTGATTATGGTGGTACCGACACCTGACGGCGTGAAGAATCCCCTGGTACTGGCGGCGGCAGAGATCGCTGGTGTTGATCGCGTGTTCACCGTAGGTGGTGCGCAAGCGGTTGGGGCGCTGGCCTACGGTACTGCCACCATACCGCAGGTCGACAAAATTGTGGGTCCCGGAAATGCCTATGTCGCTGCCGCCAAGCGTCGTGTATTCGGCATCGTCGGTATCGACATGATTGCGGGCCCAAGTGAGATTCTGGTGTTGGCCGACGGCAGTACGCCGCCGGACTGGGTAGCCATGGACTTATTCTCGCAGGCCGAGCATGACGAGTTAGCGCAATCCATTCTGGTCTGCCCTGATGAAGGGTATCTGGATCAGGTAGCCGCCAGTGTGAACCGGCTGATTGATGAGATGCCGCGCAAGGAAGTGATTCGTACGTCGCTCACCAACCGCGGCGCGATGGTGAAGGTGCGCGATATGAACGAGGCTTGCGAGATTGCGAATCTGATCGCTGCCGAGCATCTCGAGATTTCCGCGGCAGAGCCGACCCAATGGGCCGACAAAATACGTCACGCCGGTGCGATGTTTCTCGGTCGCTTTTCATCCGAGTCGCTAGGCGATTACTGCGCCGGACCGAACCATGTGCTGCCAACTTCACGCACCGCACGTTTCTCATCACCGCTGGGCGTCTACGACTTCCAGAAACGTTCTTCCATCATCCATGTCAGTGCGGCTGGCGCGCAAACGCTCGGCAGGGTGGCCGCAGAACTGGCCTACGGCGAGGGCCTGCAGGCGCATGCACGCTCTGCCGAGATGCGACTCGAGTGAGCGATATGTCGCCTCAGCTCAGTATCGTGCGTGATGACGTACGCGCCTTGGCCGCTTACCACGTGCCGGATGCCTCTGGCTTGGTCAAGCTGGACGCGATGGAAAATCCTTACACGTTGCCTCCCGAGTTGCAGCAGCAATTAGGCGAGCGACTCGGTGCATTGGCGCTGAATCGTTATCCGGTGCCGAGCTACGCGTCGCTCAAGGCCGCGATTCGCAACACCATGCGTATTCCAGCCGGGTTCGATGTGATCCTCGGCAATGGTTCCGATGAGCTGATTACCATTGTGTCCACCGCATGTGCCAAGCCCGGTGCCAAGGTGTTGGCACCGGTGCCTGGCTTTGTGATGTACGCCATGTCGGCGCAACTCGCTGGTCTGGACTTCATCGGCGTGCCGTTGCGTGCCGATTTCTCGCTGGATCTGGATGCCATGCTGGCGGCCATCCGGGCACAGCGTCCGGCGATTACTTATCTCGCCTATCCGAATAATCCAACCGGTAATTTGTTCGATCTGGAGGCGATGCTGGCGATTATTCATGAGGTCGGAGACACCGGTCTTGTGGTGGTCGATGAGGCTTACCAGCCGTTTGCCGGCACCAGCTTCCTGCCGCGGTTGCCTGAGTATCCCAATGTGGTGCTGATGCGCACTGTGTCGAAGCTCGGGCTAGCCGGGATTCGCCTTGGTTACTTGTCGGCAGAGAGCGCCTTGCTGGCCGAATTCGACAAGGTGCGCCCCCCCTACAATGTCAACGTGCTGAGCGAAGCGGCGGCCCAGTTTGTACTTGAGCACGCCGATGTGCTGGATGTGCAGGCTGAAGCGATATGCGTCGAGCGCGCCAAGCTGGCTGAAGCACTGGCCGCACTACCGGGCGTAGAAGCTTTCCCCTCAGCCGCTAATTTCATCCTGATGCGCATTCACCATGCAGGACTTAGCGGTGCGGAGGTGTTCGAGCGGTTGTTGCAGCGGAAGGTGCTGGTCAAAAATGTCGGTAAAATGCACCCGCTGCTGGCGAACTGCCTGCGCGTCACCGTCAGCACGCCGCAGGAAAATGCGGTGTTTTTGGCCGCGCTGCAATCCAGCCTTATGTCCTGATGCCCTTCAAACATGTCGATCCAACGTAAAGCAGAAGTGGTGCGAGACACCAGCGAGACCAAAATTCGGGTCGCGCTCAATCTTGATGGCACCGGCC
>CAZLJL010000160.1:0-4498 GCA_964559785.1 uncultured Bifidobacterium sp. | reverse complement strand
AGCTGGGCAAAGGAGCGAGACATGCAGGCTTTCTCGACCACCGTCAGAGACCTATACGCTTTGGCCGAGTACGCATCACCCGATCAATTTTTGGAGCGGGCGATCAGCCTGCTGCAGATGTGGATACGGTTCGATGGCGCTATTTTTGGTACGGGCGAGCGCTCGAACCCACAGTCCATGACGCGGCTGATGGCAGCCCCAGGCGCACCGACGGCGACCGTGCCCGAGACGGTGATGGCGCGTGAATCGGTACAAGATGACCCGGTGGCACGCGGCATCCGAAATGCACCGATGTCGCCGTCTCGTGGCGGTATCCGCGAGCTGTATCGCAAGAAGCGCAGCGGTAAAAAAGCGCAGCAACTGGTTAAAAGTGGCCCGCGGTCTCTGGCAGACGAACTTGGCCTGTGCCATCTGATGTTTCACGGCGACGACCCGAAAAAAGTACAACCGGCACGTTGGATTGTTCTCTACCGGCAGCAGGATGTTCGCTTTGCCGAGACCGACGCCGCGTGTCTCCATGGGTTGTGGATTCATCTCTCGCACGCGCTCTCAATTAATCGCACCCGTACGCTCGAACGTGTCGCCAAACCAGGCCAGCGGCGCGACAGCGCGGGTGCTACCGGCTTGGTGCTTCCCGACGGGCAGGTCGAGTTAGCAGACCAGCGTTTCTTTGATTTGCTCGAGCGCGAGTGGCCCGATCTTGCGCCGGACTTTATCCCCGAAGCTGCTTTACAGGTGCTGAACGAGGGAAAAACCTACCGTGGTAGACAAATCGAGATCTCCTGGCTTCGTCAGGGCGGTGCGCAACTGTGCCGCTTACGTCCGATTGATGTGATGGAGGTACTGACGCCGCGCGAGTTTGTGGTGGCGCGTCGATTTGCTGCCGGTATGAGTCATAAACAGATCGCACGTGAGCTTGGGGTGTCACACCACACAGTACGCAATCAGCTCGCGCACCTCTACCGGAAACTGGATTTACACAATAAAGCCTCGCTGGCGCAGTATCTGGCGGCAAATCAGGTCGCCGCATAGTCTGCCCGCTCTCTTGAAACTTTGAACCAAATGAGCGCCTAACAATGACGCCCAGTTGAGACCGGTGCGCCGGTTACATTCGATGGTGTACGGCGAGCGGTTGCTAATAATGCCGGTGACGTTTTACTTGAATCTTATGGTCATCCGATACAATGCGCGCTTTAAATTGGGTGCGAAACATGACGCAAGATGAACTCAAGCAAGCGGTGGCGCATGCCGCAATTCGCTACGTTGTCGAGGGTGAGATCGTCGGCGTCGGCACCGGTTCGACCGCTAATTTTTTTATCGATGCGCTCGGTGAAATTCGCCATCGCATCAAGGGAGCGGTAGCTTCTTCCGAGGCGACTGCCGCGCGCTTGGCGGCGCGGGGTGTGCCGGTATTCGATCTGAACGAGATCGATCAGATACCGGTGTATATCGACGGCGCCGATGAGATTGACCACAGCGGTGCCATGATCAAAGGCGGCGGGGGCGCACTCACTCGCGAGAAAATCGTCGCCTCGGTAGCAGAAAAGTTTATCTGCATTGCCGATCAGTCAAAGCTGGTCGATGTATTGGGCAAGTACCCGCTACCGGTGGAAGTGATTCCGATGGCGACTAGTTCCGTTACGCGATCACTGCGGGCGCTGGGGGCAGATCCGGTATTACGAATGCGTGATGGTGCGCCTTACGTGACCGACAACCACGGCTATATTCTTGACTTGAACGGTTTGCAGATTCATGACCCGAAAGCGCTCGAGCAGCAGATCAATCAGTTGCCGGGCGTGGTGAGCGTGGGGCTGTTTGCGTTGAAAGGCGCGGCAGTATGTTTGCTGGGGACGGCTGGCGGTGTGAGGGTCTTGAGTTTCTAGGGTAATGAAATCCCCTCCGCGTCCATCGCACAGCGCAGAGCATGGATGGGGTGAATCAGGGTGTTCCTGCCGATGAAGCCATCAATTGTGTCATCATTCTTCAGCTTGTTGCCTAAAAGGGAGTGAGTATCCCAGGCATTGAAAATCACTATGCCCGGGTTGATCCAATCGCCGGGAATTTTCCCGGCGAGCTGAATCCGTTCGGTCAATGCTGCATCGGAGTCGGCAGCGCTTCCTGAGTCTTTCAATTCGTTGAGCTGATCATTGACCAGATTTAAGATAGCTTCATTTACATCAGTGAATACAACTGTTCTTCCAATCTTTCGAAGTTCAATCGTAAGCTCGGCAAGGATTTTTGCACCAATCTTCTGTGCTTCTATTTTGACCTCCTTATTTGGGTTCCCCTCGTCATCAAGAAAGATCAATCCATTCAGGAATGTGTTAAGCCCTACACCCGTAAGTGCAAACTCTGTTTTTTCTGGGTGTGCTCGGGCGTAAGCCAGCGCTTGATTTCGGATAGTACTGTACGCCTTCTTGAACGCCCCAGACTTCAGCTCAGGTACGGTATCGTCTCCCTGCCTGGTTACATATAGCGCATATTCTGGCTGTACAGGTGAATCCAGCGCCGGTCCAATGAGCGATAAAATTGTGACGTCGACTATGCTTCCGTTCTCTCTGCGTAATGGTGTGTCGACAGCCAGTGATAGCTGATTGCCAGGTTTTAGTGCCTCGGGTGCCTGGCCTGGTTTAGCAGTTTTTACGACCCTGTTTATGTAACTCTCCGGGTATCCCGTGACTTGGCTGTTGTTGCGTGGGCCGGGACGTATGTTATTTTCTATGTTATGGATTTCGCGCTGAAACGCTATGTTGCGAGCAGTTTTTGGGTCAAGATTGCAGCTGATTTCCATTGAATTTATCAGCGCAGATAGATTTGTCTCTGGGCGTTTCATCAAATCCTCTAGGGGAGCTCCCTGATCGGCGATGGTGTGATTGAAATACGCTGCCATCCGTTTTTCTACGTTTCCCCAATTTTCATGGTTACGCAATTCTGCTGGTAATGTATCCATCATATTTTTAAAAATTTCGAATTTCGGTCTGGCTTTTTCGCTGAGTTTGATGTCGTCAATCGGTTTGGCTTTTTCGCTGAGATTCATGTTGTCAACCCGTGCGGGGGTTTCATTACGCAATGGTGAGAAAATATGAGACGCAAGCAGTGTCCGTGCCTCTTGATTGACTGCCTTTGAGAATGCTGCCTCGCGAGCCGTATCGGTGCTGACAGTTTTTTTGGAAAAAGCCTCAATGAGTCGATCTGTAATCTCGCCTTTAATCGTCATCTTCACGAGATACAAAAAACCGAAGAAAACATTGTTGCGAGTTTCAGCGATCTTATCGCTTGCCTTAAGATGAGCTGCGATTAAGGTCGACACCGCTGCCTGCGGATCTTCGCCAGTTTTGATGGCAGATTCGATTCGAGACGACCGTGCTTTCAAATTAGGGGCGCTCTTGACTAGTTCGCTCGTGAGTGCAAGCCGATCCTCTAATGCTTTTTTCTTTACCTCTTGCGTAGCCTTGTCTGTAGACTTGGTGTTGGTGTCATCTTGATTACACTGTTTAGCAAGTCGCCCCAGATCGAATGAGACAGGTACTCCAATATCTTCGCTTCTCCATAATGCCTTTAATGCCAACTCAGGATCCAGCCCGTAGTCCTTGATCGCAGCTAGCAGTAACGATGATCGGTCAGGTTCCGGTGCAACAGGTGTGCCGGGATTGAGCTGATGGGCGGGTGTAATCGGCGGAGCGGCGACAGTCATGACATACCTCAGTCACGTCAGAGGCTTTACTATTGATTGTCATGGCGTCGCGAAAAATAGTGCAAATGCACTATGCTCAACAAAAAAGCCCGCACTCGGCGGGCTGTTGAGCTTGCATGTAAGTTGGCTAAGCTGGGGGCGGCACGTAGCCTGCTGCTTCATCGGCGCCGTCACCGAAGAAATGCCGCTCCATCTGCGTGGCTAGATATTTTCTTGCACGCACATCCGCCAGATTCAGCCGGTTCTCGTTAACCAACATCGTCTGGTGCTTGAGCCAGGCGCCCCAAGCTTCCTTGGAGACGCTCTCCCAGATTTTCTTGCCCAGATCGCCGGGGTAGGGTGGGAAATCCAAGCCTTCGGCTTCTTTGTTCAGTTTGATGCAATGAACCATGCGGGTCATGAAACTCTCCAGCCAAGTGGCATTTAAAGATTTTTAATTAGAACCAGCGACTTGCGCTGCCAGTTGTACATGTTCTGCCGATCTTTCGGCAGGTCATCGAAACTCTTTTGCACGAAGCCGCGCTTGATGAACCAGTGCGCGGCTGTCGTCGTCAATACAAATAAGCGCTTGAAACCCGAGGCGCGTGCGCGTTGCTCGATATGTTTGAGCATACGCTCGCCATCGCCTTGTCCCTGAGAGTCCGGGCTGACGGTGAGGCACGCCATTTCAGCCATTTTTTCGTTCGGGAACGGGTACAGTGCGGCACAGCCGAAGATCACGCCATCATGCTCGATCACCGAGAAGTAATCGATCTCGCGCTCAATCAACTCGCGCCCGCGTTTGACGAGTGTGCCGTTTGCCTC
>CAZLJL010000159.1:0-4523 GCA_964559785.1 uncultured Bifidobacterium sp. | reverse complement strand
TCCAATCCGGGCGATCCTTGTGCGAGGCAACGTCGATCTTGGAGACGAAGTTTTCATAGCCCGAGAAAATCACCATCAACACCAGATTCCCCGCGAGCGATAGGTCGATCAGCGCCAATACCCACAGGATGACTTGCGACTCGTCCGCACTCGCGGCCAGCGGAAAGAAGTGAATCAACTCCTGAATGAATTTGAACATCAGGATGGCCAGGCTACCGATCAAGCCCAAATAGAACGGTGCCATTAACCAGCGCGCACCGAAAATAATGCGCTCAAGCGGGCTTTCAAAGCGCTTCAGCCCTTGTTCGACGCTATCGAGTTGTTTATCAATTGGCATAACGGTTGCGTGTCGGTGATCGAAGGATGAAAGGATACTACCTTTGTATCACCTGCTTGAACTTATCACCTGCTTGAACTGAGCCGTGGCTCGTCTCAGCAGCGCGCCAAGTACTGAGTCTTTAGTGCGCTGCCGAGGCGTATTAGATTCGGATACCTTCGATCTCGATCAAGCGCGCCAGGCTGTCTTCCAAAATTCCGCGTGCCGTGCCCGCTGATTGGTTTAGCTGCGCGTGCAGCTGTGCATCTTCGTCATTGCGGCTGGCACATTCACTACTGTATTGCTCGAATGCCGCCAAATTGATAATCAGCTCTGCCAGGTGATTCGGGCACTCACACGCAATGGTGCCCGACAAATTCGCCACCCGTGCGAGTTGCTCATTGTCGAATCGACGCGGCCTACTCGCGACGGCTGCAGGGAGCGGTGTTGTTTGCGTTGTGTCCAGGGTTCCGTTCGGTAGAGCGCGACATGCGCGATGCACCTCTGATGCGGTGACCAGTCCTTTCAGACAGACAATACCTGCTCGCTCCAACTGCTCTATCGAGGCACGGGTTGCGAATTTGTAGACGATCAAGGCGTGAATGCCGCCGGTCTCGAGCAGCGAACGTCTTACCTGATCGAGCGATTTATCGTTGATGGTCACAATATCGAATACCACCACATCCGCCTGCTTTTCATTACTGGATGAATGATGCTCGCCATTGCGCTCAACGATCTCGATATCCTCGTAGCGAAGCAAGTCGCGACCAAGTCGCACACGAAGCGCCTCGTCTAGAAACATCACACGCCGCTTGAAGCGTGGCGGTGGTTTCTGTTCGACTACTGCGATGCCTGAGGTGTTCAACAACGCTTTCAGGCGATCGATCGGTAACTTCGCGACACTGCTCACCGAATGTCCGCGCTCAGTGAGTTGCTTCACCAAAGAGACCTTCAATATATCGCCCTCTGAGTAAAGACGCCGACCCGTCTCTGTACGCCCGGGCACGATCAACTCATAACGCCGCTCCCATACCCGCAAAGTTTCCGGATGCATGTGCGTGCGCTTTGCCACAACACCGATGCTGTACTGATGCTTGCTGTCTGCGTCCATCTTGTCCTCGGGCTCGGGATGTTGCCTTCACAAAAAACCGCAGGGCTTCTTGAAAAGGTTTTGTTTATATTTTTGACTTATCTGACCTGATGTTATCACTTTGCGCACCCAATGCTCAATTAAATCTGATTATTTTTATTGATTTGTTTTATTTTAGGCAATGCAAATTGGTGATTTGAATAGATTTATGTGGTCTTATTTGCAAGCATTCAGGCGTATTTTTGAAGTTGTTTGAGTTTTTGTTTAAATTAAACATTGACAATATCTGTTCAGATGCTAAAGTCCGTCCAGTTGTTTTACTTTTTTCTAATTTGATGGAGCACCCCATGGTCAAGAACCTCGTATTCGCCGCCGCACTCGCCTCGACCTCTATCGCCTTCGCGACCAACGCACAAAACGCCGCCGTTATCTCCGACAAGGATGAGATCATCACCGTCACGGTGGCGGACAACACTTGGGCAGTGGTTGCAACCAACAGCACCAAGGGCCTGACCAAACTGCGTGAATTCCATGACATGGGCGATGCTGGCGTTCAGCAGATTGATTACGTCGTCAATTGCAACAACCGCAAACTGTCCATGGCTGACTTCAAGGTGTTGACCGCCATGTCGCCGCAGAACAAGCAAACCACCGAGCGCGAAGTTGCTGACCTGAGTTTCTATCAGCCGGTGATCCAGCATGACATCAACATTGTCGAGAATGTATGCGGTGGTAAGCTGGCGATGGGTAAAGCGACCTCAGTCAACTAATCCCCAAATACAAAACGCCGCTTGGTTTACCAGCGGCGTTTTTGTTTTTGGTGTGCACTACCCCTTTGATGAGACAGGATCCCGCATTGATTGATGCACTGCAGGATCAAGGCTGGTGCTGATACTCCAGTAGGTGTGCCAAGTCGACGTATTGAAGCGCGTTGATATGCGTGCTCTCCAAAATTACGTTCGGCGCTACGCCAGCATCAAATGCCTCTTTCCATCTCAGCGCACACAGACACCAGCGATCTCCTGCAACCAAGCCAGGGAAACGATATTCTGGACGCGGCGTGGATAAATCATTCCCACGTTGACGCGAGAATGTCAGAAACTCATCCGTCATCTCTGCACAAACCACATGCGAACCTCTGTCAGTAGCATCGGTATTACAGCAGCCATCACGGAAATAACCCGTCATCGGCTCTGTGGAACATACTTGCAGCGGCGTACCGAGTACATTGATGGCCATTACGCGTTTTCCTTTATCGAGACATCACTATGAACAAACTGCTAACACGATGGTTGTTGTTGCTATGTGTGGCGCTTCCAAGCCTCCTGCTGGCGCAGGAAAGTAGCTGGATCACCGATAAAAAAGGTTGCAGGATAGCGAATCTCGCGCCCCAAGACGGCGAGAGCGCGGAATGGACCGGCGCTTGCCAGAAAGGTCTTGCCCACGGCGATGGTACGCTGACCTGGTCGATGGCTGGCGTCGTCACAGAAATTTACCAAGGCAGCATGGCCGAGGGTTATGCCGAGGGTCAAGGCAAACTCTGGCGACGTGGCGGCGCCTATGTCGGCGAATGGAAGCGCAGTATGCAGCACGGACGTGGGCGCTATGAGGACGAAGACGGTAGCTGGTATCAAGGAGAGTGGGCAGAAGGCGTGCCACACGGCGCCGGCAAAATGCGAACGCCGGATGGCCAAGTCTTGGAGGGCAATTGGATTCATGGCGAATTCGAGGAGCCTGACGCCATGCCAAACAAAACCTGATAGCTCGCATCTAATTCGGATCGACCCGACTCGTTGAGTTCTGTGCAAGCAACGCAACATAGCGATGTGATGGTAATCGGTGCTGGCATCGTCGGCACCACGCTAGCGCTCAAACTGCAAGAGCATGGCCACGATGTTGTTTTAATCGATCGTGGTCATCCGGGTGCTGCCACCAGCTTCGGTAATGCCGGACTGATCGAGCGTTCGGCTGTGTTTCCCTACGCATTCCCGCGCGACTTTCGCACCCTATTCGCCTACGCCCTGCAGCAATCTCCTGCTGCGCATTATCACTGGCAAGCACTACCCGCCTTACTGCCCTATCTTGGCGCTTATTGGCACCACTCCTCTGCACGTCATTATCCAGCCGCGATTATGGGCGCGCTGCCCTTGATTGAGCATAGTTGGTCGGAGCATGAACCGCTGATTGACGCGGCGGGCGCGAGAGGCTTGGTGAATCAACACGGATGGATCAAGGTATGGCGCAGCGCCCGCGCTGAGCGTATCGCTTTGCGGCAAGCGGAACAAAGCCGTGACTATGGCTTAACCGTGCGGGTGTTATCGAGTGCAGAGCTGCGCACGACCGAGCCTAACTTGAGCGCAGTGGCCCAAGGTGGTGTTCATTATCCGGATTCGCGTCAAATTCAGGACCCGTACGACCTCACACTGGCCTACTTGAAACTATTCGAGCAGCGTGGTGGCCGCTTTCTGCAGGGTGATGCTGAAACACTGATCGCCAACGGTAATCAATGGCAGATACACACCGATAGTGGGACGATTCACGCGCCACAGGCCGCAATTGCCCTGGGTCCTTGGGGCGAATCTCTGGCACGACGTTTGGGCTACCGTTTGAACATGGGCGTCAAACGCGGCTACCACATGCATTTCGATAGCAACGCCGCATCGCTATCGCATGTGGTGGTGGATGTGGATAACGGCTACGCGCTGGCACCCATGAAAAAAGGTATCCGGCTGACCACCGGTGCTGAGTTCGCCCACCGTGATGCCCCATCTACCCCGGTACAGCTCGAGACACTCGAGCCGATCGCGCGGCGTCTGCTCCCGCTCGGCGCTCGGCTGGAGGCCATGCCTTGGCTAGGCGCGCGACCCTGCACGTCGGACATGCTGCCAGTGATCGGACCGGCACCTGCACACCAGGGCTTATGGTTCTGCTTCGGGCATGCACATCATGGTCTGACGCAAGCAGCGTCAAGTGGCCGACTGCTGGCGGAAATGATTAGCGGCAAAGACACCTACATCGACCCGAAGCCTTATCGCGTAGAGCGGTTTTGAGTCAGAGGTAATCTCTACTCAGAGATGTAGATAGGCTAGCGTCCCTAGTACCAGACCAAAACCGGCC
>CAZLJL010000158.1:0-4531 GCA_964559785.1 uncultured Bifidobacterium sp. | reverse complement strand
TGATGGCCTTGATGGCTGTTGCGGTCTTCAACGATATCAACCGTCTCATCGGATAAACGCGCGCCTGACATAACCAACGACTACTCGATGAAATTACGAAAAGAGCGTAAAGCGCCCTCATTTTTCCCAAAATTGATTGCTGTCGCAGTTTTCTCTGCCTATGCGGTGGGTGCGTCGGCGATAGAACCCTTCACGGTGCGTGATATTCGGGTGGAGGGCATTCAGCGAACCGAGGCCGGTACGGTATTCAACTATTTGCCGGTCAGGGTCGGCGATCTGTTCAATGATGAGAAGGCGGCGGCGGCGATTAAGGCGCTGTATGCGACCGGGTTTTTCAAAGATGTACGTATCGAAGCCGAGGGGGATGTGCTGGTGGTCGCAGTTGAGGAGCGTCCAGCCATCGCTAGTGTCGACTTCACGGGTACTAAAGAATTTGAAAAAGACAAACTGCGTAAGGCTTTGAAGGATCTCGGCCTTGGTGAGTCTCGCATTCTTGATAAATCACTGGTGGACCGCGCGGAGCAAGAGCTGAAGCGACAGTACCTATCGCGTGGTTTGTACGGGGTGAAGATCACGACCACTGTTACACCGATTGAGCGCAACCGCGTTAACGTGACATTTGCGGTGGATGAGGGCGAAGTTGCTCGTATTCGTCAAATCAAGATCATTGGTGGGCAGGCGTTCAAGGAAGACGAATTGCTTGAACAGCTGAAGATGTCGACGCCTGGGTGGTTCACATGGTATTCGAAGGCTGACCAGTACTCACGCCAGAAACTTGCGGGGGACATCGAGGCTCTGCGTTCTTTTTATTTGAATCGTGGCTATCTGGAGATGCAGGTCGACTCTACCCAGGTATCAATTTCGCCTGATAAGAAAGATATCTTCATCACGATCAATCTCACCGAGGGTAAGAAATACAAAATCACCAATATCAAACTCGAGGGTGAAATGCTTGGTCGAGAGCAGGAGCTCTCCGACTTGGTATCGCTGAAGGCGGGCGATGCTTACTCTGGCGAGCGAATGACAGAGAGCACAAAAAAGATTTCCGAGCGCATGGGCGTGTTCGGCTACGCATTTGCCAACGTGAACGCTGTACCGAACATCAATCGTGACAAGGCTGAAGTTGCGTTTACGATCTTTGTGGATCCGGGCAAGCGCGTGTATGTCCGGAACATCAATATTGGTGGTAACGATCGCACTCGGGATTCGGTGATCCGGCGTGAGTTCAGGCAGCTTGAGAGCGCGTGGTACGACGGTGACAAAATCCGGCTATCACGTGACAGGCTTGGACGTTTGGGCTATTTCACTGACACGACGGTCGATACTGTGGAGGTGCCCGGGGTGCCCGATCAGGTCGACCTCGACGTTAAAGTGACAGAAAAACCGACAGGCGCTGTCATGGTCGGTGCAGGCTTTTCCAGCGCCGAGAAGTTGGTGCTGACGGGTTCGATCAATCAGGCGAACGCATTTGGTACTGGAAACAATATCGGTATCAACGTTAACACTAGCCGAATTTTTCGAACAATTGGTCTGAGCTACACTAATCCTTACTTTACCGAGGATGGGGTTAGTAGGACATTCGATCTGTTTTATCGCACCTCGCGTCCGCCAATCTTCTTGCGTACGATCAATTATGAGATCGTCACTCAAGGTGCGGCGGTCAACTTTGGTATTCCGTTCACTGAACTTGACCGGGTATTTCTTGGCATCGGCTACGAGGACACCTTAGTTACCGCCTTCGCTAATAGCCCATCGCGTTACACTTCATTTGTGCAGGACAACGGTGGTCCGGTCGATGGCATTGGTTCTGCCCGTACCGCGGCGATCCCCCTGACCGCGGCATGGCAGCGTGACCAGCGTGACAGTGCGCTGATCCCAACGCGGGGTCGCTACCGTCGGGCCAGCCTTGAGCTTTCACCGGCAGGCAGCTCGCAGTATTACCGCGGGACGTATCAGGATCAGGCTTTCTGGCCGGTTACGAGCGGCATCACTTTCGCGTTGAATGGTGAGTTCAACTACGGTGATGGCTTGGGCGGCGATGCCTACCCAATCTTTAAAAACTTCTTCGCCGGCGGTATTGGGTCGGTGCGGGGATTTGGACCGGGCACCTTGAATGTGTCGGGAACGCGTCCCGATGCGGGTAACTTCCGGCTGCCGATTGGTGGCTCGGCGCGTCTGGTTGCCAACGCGGAGATACAGCTCCCGTTTCCAGGCACCGGTGTTGACCGCAGTTTGCGCTGGTTTACCTTTCTGGACGGTGGCCAGGTTTGGAACCCGAATGATGTAACCAACCCCGAGCCGATTCGGCTGACTGACCTGCGCTACAGTACCGGTATCGGTATTTCATGGATCTCTCCTGTTGGCCCGCTCAAGCTATCGCTGGCTTATCCGATCAATGCAAAGTTAGGGGATTATGTTCAGCGCTTCCAGTTCCAGCTGGGTACCGGCTTCTGAGGCGCAGTGGCATAATCAAGGTTTCCGTTCTGGAGAATGAAGTGAAAGCTGTTTTCAAAAAGGTAACTTCACTGGCGTTTGGTGCGATTTTGATCGCTTACCTCCCAACGGCATCCAGTGCGCAGGAGTTGAAGATCGGTTTCGTGAACACTGAGCGTATCTTCCGTGAAGCTACGCCGGCCAAAGCGGCGACCGCCAAGCTCGAGCAAGAGTTCTCACGCCGAGACAAAGATCTGCAGGACCTCGCTGCCCGCGTGAAGTCTGCGGCTGAGAAACTCGATAAAGACGCTCCGGTATTGTCTGATGCTGAGCGCGTCAAGCGTCAGCGCGAACTTTCCGAGATGGATAAGGACTACCAGCGCCGGCAGCGCGAGTTCCGCGAGGACTTGAACCAGCGCCGCAATGAGGAACTGGCAGCCGTTCTGGAAAAGGCCAACAAGGTGATTCGGCAACTCGCCGAAGCTGAGAAGTACGACATTGTTTTCCAGGAAGCGGTTTACTTCAGTCCTCGCATCGATATCACCGACAAAGTGCTGAAGGCACTCAACGCAAAATAAGATAGGACCACCGCCATGGGCACTCGACTAGGCGACTTGGTCGATAGCTTGGGCGGGGAGTTGATCGGCGATCCCGAGATCAACATCAACGGGATCGCGCCATTGGACGCTGCCGGTCCGTCGCACATCACCTTTCTGTCCAACCCGAAGCTGCGTGCACAGGCGGCAGGTACTAACGCCGCTGCACTGATCCTGTCCCGTCTGGACCACCAGCAGTTAGCGCGTTACCAAGGCGCGCGGGTGCTGACCGACAATCCGTATGCCTATTACGCACGCGCTGCGCAACGTTTCGCAGCGTTGGTGGCAGTAGTGCCAGTCGCGGGGATTCATCCTAATGCCTGGGTGGATCCTGAAGCCACCGTAGCGGCGACGGCCAGTATTGGCCCTGGTGTGACCATAGAAGCCGGCGCGCAGATTGGCGATCACTGCGTGATTGGTGCGGGCAGCCATATCGGTCGCAACGCTTTCATCGGTGCGTATACCCAGCTGCATCCGCGGGTCAGTTTTTTGGCGGGTTGTCGTATGGGTGAGCGCGGCATCATTCAATCCGGTGCCGTGATCGGGGGCGATGGCTTCGGTTTTGCCAATGAGCGCGGCCATTGGATCAAAATTCCCCAGATGGGCGCCGTGCAGATTGGTGATGACGTCGAGATCGGCGCCAATACGACCATCGACCGCGGTGCGCTAGAGGACACGGTGATCGAGGATGGCGTCAAGCTGGACAACCAGATTCAAATTGCCCACAACTGTGTGATTGGCGCGCACACGGCCATGGCGGGTTGTGTCGGCGTCGCTGGCAGTGCCAAGATTGGCCGACACTGTACCTTTGGTGGCGCGGCGATGGTGCTTGGCCATCTCACGATTGTAGACAATGTTCATGTTTCTTCCGGCAGCCTTGTATCGCGATCCATCCTCGAGCCCGGGCAATACACTGGCTTCTATCCCTTGGCCAAGAATGCAGATTGGGAAAAAACTGCGGCGGTGGTTCGACAGCTCGGTACTATGCGCGAACGCGTACGCACGCTCGAGAAGCTAGTAAAACAGCTTGGTATAGACCCCCATGTAGATAAGAAAGTCGGCGAATAAAAATAACGCCGATGAGAGTAATCCAATCAAGACGAGATTAGGCAGAACCACAATGAAAAGCCTCGACATCAATCAGATCAAGCAATACCTACCGCACCGTTATCCGCTACTACTGGTCGATCGTGTACTCGACTGGGAATCCGGCAAACAGATCCGTGCGATCAAGAATGTCAGCGTCAATGAAGAGTTTTTCAATGGCCACTTCCCTAACAAGCCGGTCATGCCAGGCGTGTTGATGATTGAGGCGTTAGCGCAAACAGCTGCGCTACTGGCATTCTTGAGTATTGGGCAAAAGCCTGACGATAATGCAGTCGTGTATTTTGTCGGTATCGATGGCGCGCGCTTCAAGCGACCGGTCGAACCCGGTGATCAGCTGGTAATGGAGGTTGAGATTTTGCGGCAGTCACGCGGCATCTGGAAGTTTCAAGCAAAAG
>CAZLJL010000157.1:0-4544 GCA_964559785.1 uncultured Bifidobacterium sp. | reverse complement strand
AGGGCAATGTGGTCGCACCGCAAAAAGTGTCCGATACCTTGGGTGCCGAGATTCTGCGGTTATGGGTGGCCGCCACCGATTACTCGGGCGAGCTTTCGATCTCCGATGAAATTTTGAAGCGTGTGGTCGAGAGCTATCGCCGCATTCGAAATACTTTGCGCTTTCTGCTGGCGAACACCTCTGACTTCAATAGCGCAACGGATGCCATCGCTATCGATCAATTATTGGAGATCGATCGCTATGCCATCGCGCGCATGGCGCATTTGCAGGAAGAGATTCGCGGCCATTTTAATGATTACGAGTTTCACCCCGTGGTCGCCAAGCTGCAGATGTACTGCTCGGAAGATCTGGGAGGCTTTTATCTCGATATCCTGAAGGATAGGCTATACACCAGTGGTGTCAGTTCGATGGCTCGTCGCTCGGCACAAACCGCACTCTGGCACATCACACAGTCGCTATTGCGACTGATAGCGCCTGTCTTGTCTTTCACTGCTGAAGAGGCGTGGGCTGCCTTGGGTGATGAAGATGTCTACCGTGCCTCCAGCGAGACGATCTTCACGCAGCAGTTCTATGCGCTGCCTGCGATCAATAATAGCGCTGCACTGCTGGCGCGCTATGAGGCATTGCGCGAGATCCGGGCTGGCGTATTGAAACAGCTCGAAGAAGTACGTGCATCTGGCGCAATCGGTTCCTCGCTGCAGGCTGACGTAGAGATCCACGCCTCGGGCGAGAAGCTGACGCTGTTGCAGAGTTTGGGAGATGACCTGAAGTTTGTACTGATTACCTCAGCGGCCCGAGTGATCGCCGTGAATAGCGAGGCGGATGAGAAACTGATCGTCACACCATCTGCTCATGCCAAATGTGAGCGCTGCTGGCACTACCGTGCCGATGTCGGTATGGATACGCAGCACCCAAGTATCTGTGGCCGCTGCGTCGCCAACCTGTTTGGTGGTGGCGAATCCCGTCACATCGCCTAAATCAGGACTGGCTCCATGGCTAAAAAATCGACCGGGCTGCTGCTTTGGCTGGGGATTGCGCTGATCATCGTTCTGCTCGATCAGGTATCCAAGATCACCATGACACGGTTGCTACTGTATGGTCAGTCTGAAACGATCACCCCGTATTTCAACTTGGTGATGGTCTATAACGAAGGTGCCGCATTCAGCTTTCTGGCCAACTCCGGCGGCTGGCAGCGCTGGTTCTTCAGCGGGCTCGCCTTCGTGGTGTCGCTGGTGATTATCTGGATGCTGCACCGAAACGCAACGCAACGTCTGTTCTGTTGGGCGCTCACGCTGATTCTCGGGGGGGCAGTCGGTAACCTGATCGATCGGCTGCTGTACGGCCATGTGATCGACTTCCTGGATTTTCATATTGGTAGCCTGCATTGGCCAGCGTTCAATGTCGCCGATAGCGCGATCACCGTGGGTGCGGCATTATTCGTGCTGGATGAATTTCGACGAGTAAATCGTTGACCCAATGACACTCGCAGGCAAGCACATCGTACTCGGCCTTACTGGCGGCATTGCCTGTTACAAGGCAGCCGAACTTGCGCGTGGGCTGGTAAAAGCCGGGGCGCAGGTGCAAGTCGTGATGACCGAGGCTGCGCGTCAGTTCATTACGCCAGTCACGATGCAGGCGCTCTCAGGACGGCCCGTATTCTCCGATCAGTGGGATAGCCGCATCTCCAACCATATGGCGCATATCGACCTCACCCGCGAGGCTGATGCAATTGTGGTTGCACCTTGCTCCGCGGATTTCATGCGCAAGCTGGTGCAGGGTGCAGCAGATGATCTACTGTCGGCACTGTGTCTGGCACGTCCCGCGACACTACCGCTGCTGATTGCCCCCGCAATGAATGTCGAGATGTGGGAGAACCCCGCCACGCAACGTAATGCGACGCAACTTCGACAAGATGGCGTGCAACTACTGGGCCCGGTTGCTGGTGAGCAGGCCTGCGGCGAAACCGGTCTCGGCCGCATGATGGAGCCAGAGTTGCTGCTGGCATCTTTGGCGAGCTTCTTCTATCCCAAGCATCTGCTCGGCAAAAAGATATTAATCACGGCAGGCCCGACTTTTGAACCGATTGATCCAGTGCGTGGCATTACCAATCTCTCCTCCGGCAAAATGGGCTACGCCATTGCACGCGCGGCCGCTATGGCAGGTGCAACCGTCACCCTGGGATCTGGCCCGACATCGCTTACACCACCGGTCGGTGTGCAAACAGTCTCCGTCACCACAGGGCAACAGATGTATGACGCGGTGATGGCTAGCCTCCATCACCAGGATGTATTCATCGCGGTTGCGGCGGTTGCTGATTGGCGCGTCAGCCAAGTGAGTGCACAGAAAATCAAGAAACAAGATGGGGCCCCGCCTCAACTGTCATTCGAACAAAATCTGGATATTCTCGCGGCTGTTGCCGCACTACCCTCACCGCCTTACTGCGTTGGCTTCGCTGCTGAATCGGAAAACTTGCTCGAGTATGGCGCGGCCAAGCGCGCGAAGAAAAATATTCCGCTACTAGTCGGCAACATCGGCCATCAGACCTTTGGTAAAGATGACAATGAACTCGTCTTGTTTGATGTGCAGGGTCACCACCCATTGCCACGCGCGAGTAAAGATCAGCTGGCAGATCGGTTGGTCGCAGAGATCGCAAAACGATTAACCGCCTGAGTCCCTAAAAATGAAAACCATTGATGTCAAAGTACTGGATCAGCGACTGCGTGAACAGATGCCTGCCTACGCTACACCAGGCAGTGCGGGTCTGGATCTGCGCGCCTGTATTGATGCCCCACTCACACTCGAGCCAGGCAGTACGCACCTGGTTCCAACCGGTCTGGCGATCCACATTGCAGACCCTGCTTATGCAGCGATGATCTTGCCACGCAGCGGCATGGGACATAAGCACGGTATCGTGCTCGGCAATTTGGTTGGCCTGATCGATTCAGACTATCAAGGCGAGCTGATGGTCTCCGCTTGGAACCGCAGCAGTACAGCTTTCGTTCTGAATCCGATGGAACGTCTGGCGCAGTTGGTCATCGTGCCTGTGCTGCAGGTTGCGTTCAATGTTGTCGATACCTTTGCTGAGAGCGAACGTGGCGTCGGCGGCTTTGGTAGCACTGGCAAAGGCTGAGACGCACGACATGCAGAGAAGACTCAGCGCGCTGCATTTACCCGCATTACTCACAGTCGTCGCTCTGGCCGGTTGCTCCACACGGACTATGCCACCAGCAACACCCTCCGCAACGGCGAAACCCAGCAGCACGGTCATTCGACCCGAGAGTGAAGTGGACTTCGACAAGTTCATCGCACGGCAAGATCGGGTTTACCGAGTCATCGCACCGCTGATCGTCAAGAATGCTGTTCTCTGCAAAACTGCTGCACGTCCCCTACTCGGCTTCACCGCAAAGAACCGTTACTCATTTCCGACTGAACTACGTGACGCTGCTACGGTGCGCCTGGGAAAAGGTGAAGAACTACGCGTGGTGCAAGTGCTTGAGGGCAGTGGAGCACAGCGTGCCGGGGTGCAACGGGGCGACGCATTGTTATCCATCGCCGGGAAAAACACTCCGCAAGGTCCGCAGGCAGAGACCGAAGCGGCACGACTACTCGCGCCGCTACTAAAGCAAACGGCGGAAGTCGATGTCCAGGTACTGCGCAATGAAGTACCCATCACGCTCAAAGTCGCACTCACGACCGCGTGCGCCTATACCGTGGACATAGGCAATGCACCGCATGTAAATGCCTACGCCGACGGACGACGCATCATGGTGACTGCAGGATTATTGGCGGAAGTATCCGATCAGGAACTCGCCGCCATCTTCGCGCGGGAGATCGCCCACAACATACAGCAGCATGCCGCCACTATGCAAACACGCGCAACGATGGCATCGATTATCGATACCTTACTGCCACCCAAGCCTGATCTGAGTGGCTTCGCTGGGAGCGCTGGTTTAAAAACCATGGACGAGAAGCTGGATCAGGAAGCCGACCGGATCGCGTTATACATGTTGGCACGCGCCGGATTCAATCCCACAGTAGCCATTGATACGCTTGAGCGCCTGGCGCGACGCTACCCCGCGACAATATTAAATAGCTACACCGCCTTGCATCCCTGGACAGAGGAACGTAAACGGCAGATGGCCGAGACAGTCACTGAGATTCGAAAAAAACAAGCCAGCAAAAAATCGCTCGTACCCTGATCGCACCTAACAAAAAACCCGCCGAAACAGGCGGGTTTTTTGTTGATACATGGCGATACAGAAAAACTTATTCCACCTCTGCGGCCTCTTGTGCCGGCGCTGCTGGCGGCGTATCACCCTCGCTGAACTCAAGCTTGATTTGCTCACTCTCGTCCATCTCGACCGACACGCGTCCACCACTGATCAAGCGCCCGAACAGTAACTCGTCAGCCAATGCCTTGCGAATCATGTCCTGAATCAAGCGTGACATGGGACGCGCACCCATGAGTGGATCGAAGCCCTTCTTGGCAAGGAACTTACGCAGCGACTCGCTGAAGGTCGCCTCGACCTTCTTCTCGTGCAGCT
>CAZLJL010000156.1:0-4554 GCA_964559785.1 uncultured Bifidobacterium sp. | reverse complement strand
TGAGGGGCGTTTAGCCGCGACCGACGTAGGGCATGTTAGTCGCCATGATTGTCATAAATAAAACATTACTCTCCAGCGGGAGGCTGGCTATTTGCAGCACAGCATCGGCTACGTGGTTGACGTCCATGCGCGGCTCAACCTTGGTAGTGCCGTCTGCTTGAAGGATGCCGGCAGCCATCCGCTCGGTCATCTCGGTTGCGGCATTGCCGATGTCGATCTGACTGCAGGCGATACGGTGCGCGCGGCCATCGAGCGCAATCGACTTGGTGAGTCCGGTCATCGCATGCTTGGTGGCGGTGTAAGGCGCGGACATCGGGCGCGGCGCATGCGCCGAGATCGACCCGTTGTTGATGATGCGCCCACCCTGTGGATCTTGCGCCTTCATGATGCGAATCGCCTCCTGCGCGCATAAAAAGGGACCCGTCAGGTTCGCGTCGACCACCGCTTTCCACTGCGCGTAGGTCAATGATTCAATGGGTATGGCGGGCGCACTGACACCCGCATTGTTGAACAACACATCGAGCCGACCGAATGCGCTTTGGGTTGCCGCGAATAACTGCTTAACGTTTTCAGGGTCGCCCACATCACAACGCTGCGCCAGGGTGTTCTCATTGGTACCACCGATATCGGCGATTGCTTGTTCGAGTTTATCGAGCTGCCGACCTGCCATCACGACCCGATAACCCGCGCGTAAAAAAGCCTTCGCGGTCGCCTTGCCAATACCTGCGCCTGCGCCTGTAATCAGCGCAACTTTCAATGCTTGCTCAGCCATCAAGAATTTCCCTTTTCTACAAATGCTTTAATACGCCCTACTCCTTCACGAATCGCTTGATCAGAGGCCGCATAACTTAGACGAATATGCTGCCCCTCGCCCTCGGCACGTGGACCGAAATGAATATCGGCCAGTACCGCGACACCCGCCTCGTTTAACAGCCGCTGTCGAAACTGTTCCGAATCACGGCAACCCGTTATACGGCAGGCTTCAGTGACATTCGGCCAGGCATAAAAAGCACCACCTGGTGATTGGCAGGTAACGCCAGGAATATCGTTTAACAGATTGACCACCAGATCACGTCGCTGGTGAAAAATTTCTCGCATGCGGTCGGCATCATCTTGCGGGCCGAGCAATGCTTCGACACCGGCCCACTGCGTGATCTGAGAGGCGCACGATTCTGTGTTGGTGATCCAAGTAGTGAAAAACGGCGCGAGCTGCCGGTTCGCCATATAACCCAAGCGCCAGCCTGTCATGGCGTAAGTTTTCGACAAACCATCAGCGATGATGGTGCGCTCTTGCATGCCTGGCTCAGAGGCAATCGAGTGAAACTCCCCATCGTAAATAAGTCGACCATAAATCTCGTCTGCATACACCCATACCTGCGGATGTGCGCGCAATACCTCGGCAATCGCCGCCATATCCTGCTTAGGAATTACACCACCCGTAGGATTCTGTGGCGAGTTCAAAATCAAGAGACGCGTTTTCGGCGTAATAAGCGCAGCCAATTCTTTGGGATCAAGACTGAAATGACGCGCCTCGCGCAGAAAAATCGGTACGCCAACCGCGCCACTGGCTTTGATCTGGGATTCATAAATCGGAAAGCCGGGTACCGGATAGATCACCTCATCCCCCGCGCCGAAATCCGTCACAGACAAGATCGTGTAGCCAATAAAAGGCTTGGCCCCGGCAGCCACCACGACGTCCTCAGCACTAACCGAAATGCCACGCGTACGCGCAATCTCGTCGGCGATAGCTTGTCGAAGCTCCTGGATACCGGCCGATGGGGTATAGCCGTGTTTGCCCTCGCGAATCGCTTTAACAGCAGCATCCTGTACATGGACCGGTGTATGAAAATCCGGCTGGCCGATACAGAACGACACAATATCGCGCCCTTCTCGCATCAGCCTGTTGACCTCGGCCAGTACGATGAAAGCATTTTCAGTCCCAAGACCTTGGGCGCGTTGACTTACGGTTGGCATTTTTTCTCCGAGATGTTTCGCAGGATTGGACGAGGGTCGTGTGCGCTTGGCTATTCTCAGCTGCGCTGTACCTTTCGTCATTAGCGAGGAAATTCGCGCAATATTGTGACCGATCTGTTTGTTTTTGACCCGGATCAAAAAATTTTGGCCATCAAGTACATAGGCTCGTGGGAAGCATTCTGGACAGTGCCTGATAAAAGCACCGCCGGCACGGCTAGTGTTTTATGTAATTTGCGGTATAACATTAGCAATAACTTTTTTAGTTGTTTTATTAAATAATTGATAAACAAAACATGCGACTTTCTTATGACACCTAAGAACCTGCTCCCCGCGTTGCTCATGCTCGGCCTCTGCGCCTCGGCTCAGGCCGAACTGGTCAAGGTGTTTGAAAACATTCGCGGCACTGTGGTCTATGCCGACACCTCCACGCTTTCCGAGAACGGTGATCTGCGGCGCATCGTGGAGATTCAGTCCTATCGTGAGCCAGGCCCACGCGGCATGCTGTCAATGAAACTACTGAAGGAGTACCACTGCAAGAAAGAAACAGCGCAGATTATTTCTTACTCGATGTACACCGAGCGCATGGCCAAGGGCAGTCTGATCGGGCAAGTCAACACGCCGGGCCCGGTGGATAAGCTAACGCAAAACCCGGGCGGTGCCGGCGGCTGGCGCTACGCGTGCGGAAAGTAATCAGAAATAACACCAGAGCCCAAGACAACGTCCCGTACCCCATTGAATCAGCCCATCCAGTATCAAACCCAGCACTGCCGCCGGCAGCCCAAGATAAACCAGCGCCCAGAATGCTGCCCACAAGGTCAGCCGCGGTTCTTCGAGGCGATGCCCCATCACGGTTTGTTCTTTTCGCTTGTGTTTAAGTCGATCGAGCATGCTGGGCAAGCATTGAATTGAAATAATGATGCTTGATTCTAATCGATGGCAAGTGCACTGGGGCGGCCACGCATTAGCGGAGTGGGATGCCGCGCATGCCGCTGCACTCGGTACTCTGCAGCAGGACTGGTCATATGGCAGTGCGATGCTATCGCTCGGCGTTCCGGTACTACGTGCGCGCATTAATCACGACGGTGAGACGGTTGCGCAGGCGCAGTTCATCGTACGGCGCTTCGGTCGTTTTGCATCTGTCGCCCTCTGCTCGCGCGGACCGATTTGGCGAAAATCGCTCTCCTCAATAGAGCAGACTCAGGTCTATCAAGCACTCAAGCGCAGCCTGCCACTATCTGGCTTGCGCGTGATGCTGGTCACGCCAGAACAGCCGGTGGGCGAAGTAAATGGCCTGTCCGCCATACGACGTGTGGTAACCGGCATGTCGACTGTGCTGCTCGACCTCCGTCCGAGCATGGAACAGTTACGCGCCAATCTGGAACATCGCTGGCGACATCAACTGGCGAATAGTGAATCATCGGGTTTGAGAGTAGAACGCGTCGGAACACAGCTGAATCAGTTTCGCTGGCTACTGGAGGCCGACATCGCACAACGGCAAGATCGAGGCCTGGATGGCTTACCGCCTGCATTTGTAGAACGCTACACGCTGACACGTTCCTCCGCGGCCAGCACCCTGCTAACCCTGCGCGCGGATGCCGGGCGTGAACGTGTTGCTGCAATGATGTTTCTGATTCATGGTGCTTCTGCGACCTATCATATCGGTTGGACTTCTGACGCAGGTCGCGATGCCCATGCACATAATCTCATTCTGTGGAAAGCGATAGAAGAGCTCAAAGCGCGCGGGATTCAGCAACTCGATCTCGGGGGCGTCAATACGATTCGCAGCGCAGGGGTTGCGCGCTTCAAGCTCAGAACGGGTGGCAAGCTGGTCACGCTAGCGGGTAGCTATTTGTTGTGAGCTACCTTGCGTGTCTCAAGTAGTCGTTCTTTTTTTAAATGCCAACAGACCAAAACTGAACTTCATCAAGGAATGCTGAATGCAAAACGACTCACTCAAACCACGCCCCATCATCACGGCAGCGCTGGTCTTTACCCTCAGCCTGTGCCTGTTGACGCCAACTCAGGCTATGGCCGAGTCACGACTCGCCCAACAAGCCCTGCACTGCTCGGCAATATTCAGTGTATTCGCCGAGAGCCTGACAAACGATGCCAAGCGCGCGAAAGAATTTAAACGCGGTGTCGAAATATTCACTGAGCTGTATGTCAAGGAAACCGGAGGTGATCCGGCTGCTGCCAAGCGCGATGCCGAGCAACGCCGCGCCGCCTTATTGGCGCAATTTCGTGCGCAGCTGGAACAGCGCGAGCCCTATCTGAGGGAGGATGGCGTCGTCTGCGGGGCATGGGCTGAGGCTTTCTTTGTGCAGGGAGAGAGCTGGACTTTCGTCCCGGTCTACCCAAAGGTCATCTCAATCAGCGCGCGACAGAAATACACCCCGATTGGCGCCGAGGCTTTTCCGCGCTGGCGGCGTTAGACCCAATACTGGGCCTGCAAGCACCACTTGGTGCCATGACGACACAGGGCTAGCCAGTGCAATTGATTTCAAATTGAAAATAATTTGCATGTGCGGCTAAAGTTTGCCGCTTTTCTTCCGATTCTTCGCGCATGAGGACGAGAGGAGA
>CAZLJL010000155.1:0-4599 GCA_964559785.1 uncultured Bifidobacterium sp. | reverse complement strand
ATGCGCAAGTAGTTGCGCATTACCCAGCCGTCTTCTGGCTGTACCTGCTTCGCTGGTTTAAGCAAGTAGGCCGACATCATCGGCGTCAGCAAGCGCGCCACCACTAATGATGACAATACGGCCACTGCCGCAGTCCAACCAAACTGTTTGAAGAACAAGCCCGGCACACCGCCCATGAATGCCGTTGGCAGAAATACTGCGACCAAGGTAAACGTGGTGGCAATGACTGCCATGCCAATCTCATCTGCAGCTTCCAGTGCGGCTTGCATGGGTGTTTTACCCATTTGCAGATGTCGCGCAATATTCTCGATTTCAACAATCGCATCATCTACCAGCACACCTACAACCAGCGCTAGTGAAAGCAAGGTCACGGTGTTGATGGTGTAGCCGAACCATGACATCGCCAAAAAGGTCGGGATCACCGATAGTGGCAACGCAGATGCTGCCACCAAGGTGGCACGCCAATCACGCAAGAACCACAGTACCACCAGCACCGCCAATAGCGCACCTTCATACAGCAGAAGCATTGAACCTTCGTAGTTCTCTTCTACTGGTTGCGCGTTATCGATCACCTCCGCAAAACGCAGATGGGGATTATCTGCTTCGAGCGCACTCACTACCTCGCGGACGCCCTTCGCCACCATTAATTCGCCATATCCCTTGGTGCGCGATATCTCGAAGCCAACCACCAACTTGCCATCCTGGGTGGCAATGGCGCGTGGCTCGGCGACGGTGTCTTTAACACTCGCGATTTGATCGAGCCTTACCCGCCTGCCATCGTCGAGCGAAATTTCAATCAGCGCTAATTCAGCGGCGGTCTTGACGGTAGCAATAGTACGAACCGACTGCTCTGCACCAGATACATCACCGCGTCCGCCCGGTGCCTCTTGCTGCACCTGACGCAGCCTGCGAGAGACATCAATCGCAGTGACTCGCAGCGAGTTCATGCGCGCCGTGTCCAGCTCGATACGAACCTCACGGGTGACACCACCAATCCGCTTGATGGCCCCCACCCCTTTGACAGTGAGTAGACGCTTGGTAACCGTGTTGTCGATAAACCAGGAAATCTCTTGCAAGTCAGGCGCGCTACCGGCGGCATTCGGTGCGGCGGCCACGCTAAAGGTGAGAATCGGTCGGCCGGCAGTTGAGACTTTGGTCACCGATGGATCGCGCATGTCAGCCGGCAGATCGGCGCGTACGCGCGCGACCGCATCGCGTACATCATTGACCGCATCCGAGAGATTTTTTTCCAGGACAAACTCAACCGTGACAGTCACCTGCCCGTCGAGCACCTTGGTATAAATATTTTTAACACCCTGCAAGCTGGCGACCGAGCCTTCGATCTTGCGTGCCACCTCGGTCTCGAGCTGTGCAGGCGCTGCGCCCGGCAGCGAAGCAACTACGTTTACGATGGGCAGCTCGATGTCCGGAAAATCCTGAATCGCATTTGAGCGAAACGCGAGTAGCCCTGCTAGCGTCAGCAGCGCAAATAATAAGATCGCAGGAACCGGGTTGCGAATCGAGAGCGCAGAAAAATTCACTGGGCGTCCTTCGTCTCGCGCTTGTTGTCACGGGCTACCGTATTGCTGCGCGTCACGCGTACCAGATCACCATCATTCAAGAAGCCGGCACCGGCCACCACGATCTCATCTTGCAATGAAATGCCTTCGGTAATCTCGACTTGATCCTGAAGATAGCGCCCGGTCTTCACCTTCAGCTGCGCCACGCGCCCATTGGGCTTGATCTGAAACACATAACTGAAGCCATCGCGCACGACGACTGCCTGCTGCGGCAGGGTGACACCATTGCCGCTACCCAGCGTAAATTCGCCGCGCGCGAACATACCGGGTTTAGCAGCAGCTCCACCGGAGACACTGGAAAGCAGATCGACATACACCAGTGCTGATCGGTTTTGCGGATTGACGGTGGGCCCGATCATGCGCACCTTGCCGTTCAAGCGCGTGCCGTTCGCGGCCACTAATGTCACGCTCGAGCCAACTCGTATGCGCGACAGCTCGCTCGCCATCACCTCGGCGCGCCACTCTAGCCTGCCCTTGCGAATCATTCGAAATAGCTCGGTGCCATTCGCAACGACTGCGCCTACTGTCGCGCTGCGTGAAGAAATCACGCCACTGTCGGGGGCGAGCAATTGGGTGAACTTCAAGCGTAGCTTTTGTGCGCTCACGTTCGCCTCAGCCGCTGCAACCCGCGCACGCGCGGTTTGCTCGGCGGTGAGAAATTGATTGATCTGCTGGGTACTGATGGCACCCGTATTGACTAAAGATCTTGCGCGCTCGGCATTCGAGCTTGCTTCGGCGAGTGTTGCCTGGGCTTCCAGTAGCGCGGCATTGGTCTGAGCAAGATCTGCTTGCACTGTCTCATCGGAGAAGCGCGCCAGGGTCTGCCCGGCGCGCACCACATCACCGACATTGACCAGTACCTCGGTCAAGCGCAGTCCATTGGCCTCGCTACCGATACTCGCCTCCTGCCAAGCGGCGATATCGCCATTGGCAGCCAGTGTCTGCGAGAGGCGCGTGAGTTGCGGGCGCGCTGTGCTGACGGTCAATGCCGCCTTCGCAGTGGATGGCGGCTTACTGGTCGAGGCCTTGTCATTCGCCGCGTTGTCAGTCGCCTTGCTGCTCGGGGTGGGCAACAGCCAGACGGCTAGCACCACTAGCAACATCATGGCCAGACTTGCGACTGCCGGTCGCGGAACATGACGCGGAATCTGTCGGATCAAGTGCAAGGGATTCATGGTTTCGGCTCTGAGAGGGCTTTATCGGATGATATGGATGGTGTGGGTGATTGCCAGCCACCGCCAGCGGCACGGTATAACGCGATCCATGCTGCGATACGTTCACGCTGCAGGCTTATGAGCGCAGTCTCTGCGCCGAGTTTGCTGCGACGCGCCTCCTCCAACTCGATCAGGCTGCCCAAGCCTTTTTCATAGCGTAGCTGGGCAGCATCAAGCGAGGTCATGAAACCATCGATAGCGATCTTGGCGTCATCGCTGCGCGCCGCGATGCTATCGAGGTTGACCAGGCTTTCTTCGACTTCACGCACCGCACGTCGCACCGTGGCACGGTACTCGTTGGCGGCTTCCTCATACCGCGCTGCAGCTGCAGCAATATTCGCGCGTCGCCGATTACCGTCAAAAATAGGCAAGCTCAGCGCAACAGGACCTACGCTCCAACTGTTCAGGTTGAATGTGCCATCGCCGGTCTCAAATCGATTGCGACCGATGTTTCCGGATAGCGATAGACGCGGGTAGCGTCGCGCTTCTGCGATGCCGACATCGCTACTCGCGGCAGCAACCTGCTGCGCGGCTGCGTAAATATCGGGCCGTTGCGCCAGCGTCGCTGCCGGAAGCTCTGCCAAGGGTACCGGTGTTGGTAGTGGCAGCGTGGCAGGTACGCTATCGAGTTTGGCTCGCAGGTCTCGTTCATCCAGACCGGTCAGCATGACCAGCGCTTTGATATCCACATCACACTGCGCACGCAGTGCGGTCACACGGCTGCGACCCTCTGCTGCACTGGCCCGCGCCAGCGCTGAATTTGCCGGCGGCTGAAAGCCCGCTTTTACTGCCAGCTCGGTCAGGCGCGTAATCTCGGCGCGCGAGCTTGTATCGGCTTCTGCGATCGTCAGCAAACGCCTGCAGCCCCGCCAGGCATAGTATTGATTGGCTGTTTCTGCGGCCACCGAGACGCGCGCCTCGTGCCAGTTAGCCTCGGCGCCTTGGGCGCGGCGCTGCGCTGCATCGCGCGCCATGCGGTTTGCACCGAACAGGTCAATCTCCCAACTAGCTTGCAACGAGCCCTGGTACACATTACCGCCGGGGAAAGGCGGAAACGCGCTGCGGCGCTGCGCGCTGACGCCCGCATCCAGCGTTGGCTGCAATGCGCCACCCGCTGCCAGCCGTTCCGCATTGGCTTGCTCGATCCTCGAGCGCGCAGCGCTAATACTGCTGCTCACGTTTTGCGCCGCATCGATCAGATCGATCAGCAGCGGGTCTTGTTGCTGCCGCCACCAATCTGCCAGCGCCGCCACTTGGCCATCGTGAGCCAAAGCGCCCTCACCGGGCAATGGGGCGATCCACTGCGCGGGAGGGGCAGGATCAGGCTTGGCGGATGGCAGCAGCGCGCTGATGCCGCCGCAGCCACTTAGTAGCAGGCACAGCAGCAAATGGACGCAGGCCACGTACCGAGCGCTGCGATGAACGGGTGTTAAACGCATTTTTTATAAGATGTGAAAACCGTGCGCATTCTGCCAGTATCTAGAGGTCAATGCCTGTGACGGGAGGAAAGACCCGAACCCCGTCGCAACAGTGGCGGGTGAGCGAATGATCGGGGTAACATTGGCGCCTGACTGTCGAAAAAGGAGTTCATCATGATGAAGAACGTCGGCAACACAGACCGCGCCATCCGCGTGTTCATTGGCGCCCTGCTGATCCTGCTCTCGCTGCTGAACGTGATCGGCCCATGGGGATGGATCGGCTTATTGCCCATCGCCACCGGCCTGCTCAGATTCTGTCCAGCGTACACCGTACTTGGCCTGCGCTCATGTCCGGTGGAGCAAAGCACCGAAAGCGCCTGAGCAGTG
>CAZLJL010000154.1:0-4617 GCA_964559785.1 uncultured Bifidobacterium sp. | reverse complement strand
CGCGCCTGCTCATAGCGGATTTTCATCTCGGTGATTTCACGCAGTAGCGCATCTTTGAGCAGCGCATGGTCGATACCATCCACCCACATGCGCACTGCTTTCGCAATGAACGCATCTTTGTACTCGCGGTCTTCCAAGGTGATCATCCAGCGATCATCGTAGCGCGCAACACGACCGACCGCGATCAACTCATCGATCATTTCGGTCAGCGGCATGGGCTTGGTAGTCAGCACTTCGCGTGCAGTGGTGTACGCCGCCTTGAAATCGGCCATGGTGCTTTTTGAGAGCACGACCAGGAAGGTGCCACCAAATACGATGAACACGGCGGGCAAATCAAAGAACTGCAGGAACCGACCGCCCGTCGAAATAGCGATCAGCAGCAAGGCACCCAGCACTCCGATCAGACTGGCGATATCCATCTTGGTTAACCCTCAGTGAAGTGCGCTCAGGCAGAGCGCAATCGGTATTTGTCGATTTTTTCGATTAGCGTCGTACGCTGCAGATTCAGTAGCCGAGCGGTTTTCGACACATTGCCATCGGCACGGTCAAGCGCCTGCTCAATGTAAGCACGCTCGATTTGTGCCATGCGTTCTTTCAGCGACACCCCTTCCGGCGGCAGCACGGTACCACCCTGCGCAAGCATGATGATGTCTTCAACATCATTACGCACTGGCTCGGGCTTGGCGGATGGCATGTTGGCTGGCTCATCAGTCGGGATGGCAAACATATGCAATACATCCGCTGCGTGCTCTTCTTGCGGCTCGGGGTCAGGCATGCCAGCGCGCTCTTCCTGCAGCTTCTGCAGTCCCTTGGGCAGCATGGAGCGCGGGATTGATTTCAGTGTCAGCTTTTGCCCGGAGAACAGCGTCGAGAAACGATGAATCAGGTTGGACAGCTCGCGCACATTGCCCGGCCAGTCGTAGCTTTTCATTGCATCAATCAGATCTGCCGAAAAGCTGATCGCTGGCGATTTATGCGCAAACTTGTCGGCGTAATGGCGCGCCAGGACGACGATATCGTCACCGCGTTCGCGCAGCGGTGGTGTGCGAAGTGGCAGTACGTTCAGGCGGTAGTACAAGTCTTCACGGAATCTACCGGCGACAATTTCGGCTTCCAGATCCCGGTGCGTCGCAGCGACAACCCTGACATCTACTTCGACCGCGCGCGACGAACCCACGGGATCAACCGTTTTTTCTTGCAGCACACGCAGCAGCTTGACTTGCATATCTAGCGATAGATCGCCGATCTCATCCAGGAATAAGGTGCCACCGTGTGCCAACTCGAAGCGGCCTACACGATCAGCCAAGGCACCGGTAAACGCGCCTTTGCGGTGGCCAAATAACTCTGACTCCATCAACTCGCGCGGGATGGCAGCACAATTGAGCGGAACAAAGTTGGCGTCGGCGCGTGGCGACTGGTAATGCAAGGCTTGAGCGACTAGCTCCTTGCCGGTACCAGACTCGCCCATGACAAGCACCGTTGCGGTGGAATCCGCGATCGTATCGATCAGCTTGCGGATCTCTCGCATCGGCGGGCTGTTGCCAATGATGGGATTCGGCTGGCGCATGCGCAGTCTCTCGCGGAGAAGTTCGGAGCGGGTGCGGCAGTCGCAAAGCGCAGACAGGCGCCCAATGCCCCGATGTTTCCGAATTGAAACATAGGGGTGTCATGATGTCAACGCGATAAAAGCACTCTTGTCATTCTGGTTATAGATATATTTTCGATAACACATTAGATAAGACCGGTGCACCCGACCCCGCTACAATCGATGCGAGGAGACCTGCTCATGTTGCTGCATTTGCTACTGCCACTCGGATTTACGCTGTCGCCACTGCTGGGTTGGCTACTCGACCTGCCCTGGCTGACGCTGGTCATCGCCATGCTGTTACTGCCACTTGCCGAGTGGCTGTTCGGCCGCAGCCATGCGCGTGGTCATGATGCCGATGGCGCAGCCAACAACGCACCGAATTACCAATGGCAGCCATGGCAACTGCGGGCAGCCATGCTGTTGGTGCTCATCGTTTGTATCGGCTTCGCGCTACACGCACCGCACATGATGTCGGGCAGCTTTTGGTTGATGGCATTCAGTTGCGGCTATGTTGCCGGTGCTATTGGTATCGTGCTGGCGCATGAGCTGGCCCATCGACGACGGCTGATTGATCGGTCGTTGGCACGCGCACTGCTATGTTGGATCGGCTTCGGGCACTACGCTATTGAACACAACCGTGGTCATCACCGCGCCGCTGCGACGCTGCATGATCCTGCCAGCGCGCGACAAGATGAAAGTCTGTGGCGCTTCATGCCGCGTTATTTCGCGGGTGTATTCATGCAAGCGGTCAGGCTGTCGCGGCAAAAGCCCGGTCCTATCAATGAGGCGCTCGCGCTGACCGCCGTGAGCCTGTTGCTCGCGCTCATGCTGGTACTCATTGCGGGTATCGAGGCGCTTGGATTTGCGTTGATCACCGCTTGTACTGCGCAAACGCTGGTCGCCACCATTGATTATGTCGAGCACTGGGGTCTGCAGCGTGAAGTCATCGACGGTAAACCCGAGCGCATCGGAGCGCAACATATCTGGGACTGCAGCAATCGAATCTCGGATGCATTGCTGTTCAATTTGCCGCGCCACGCCGCACATCATCTTGAGCCATCGCTCGACTGCAATGCATTACGGCGCGTAAGTACATCACCGCAAATGCCCACCGGCTATGCCGGTATGTCGCTGCTTTCTGCTTTCTGGCCACTGTACCGGCATATCATGACGCCGCGACTGCCGAGTAACGTACCAACACCGACTACCATCGCCGTCCCCGCCTGATTCACCGGAGAACCGAAGTGAGCACCATCGCCGAGCTGCGACGAATACTTAAAAGCAATCACACCATTGCAGTGGTTGGCTTGTCTGCCGATTGGTATCGTCCGTCCTACTTTGCCGCGAAGTACATGCAAGAGCACGGCTTTCGCGTCATTCCGGTGAACCCGAAATACGAAGAAATTCTCGGCGAGAAGTGTTATCCCAATCTGAAATCAATTCCCGAGCCGGTCGATATTGTGGATGTATTCCGCAAGCCAGAAGATTGTGTACCTATCGCAGAAGATGCTGTCGCGATCGGCGCCAAAGTACTGTGGCTCCAGCTGGGTGTCGTCAATGAAGAAGCCGCGCGCATCGCTGAGGCGGGCGGTCTTGAAGTCGTGATGGATCGCTGCGTGAAGATCGAGTACGCACGACTATTCGGTGGCCTGAGCTGGTTTGGTGTCAACACCAAGGTCATCTCCGCTCGCCGTCCTGTTTAATTTTTTCTGTTATGGCCAAAGATCACGTCTACGACTTCGACACCCTGTGCCTACATGCCGGGCAAATGCCCGATGCCGCCACCGGTGCGCGTGCAGTACCTATCTACCAAACCACTTCGTATGTGTTTGATAGCGCCGATCACGCTGCTAGTCTGTTTAATTTACAGACCTTCGGCAATGTGTATTCGCGGCTGTCGAATCCAACGGTAGCGGTACTCGAGGAACGTATCGCAGCGCTGGAGAATGGTCGCGCCGCCGTAGCAACAGGCAGT
The DNA here is from genome assembly GCA_964559785.1 of uncultured Bifidobacterium sp. GTDB lineage: Bacteria > Pseudomonadota > Gammaproteobacteria > Burkholderiales > Burkholderiaceae_D > Pernthalerella. The sequence continues at coordinate 1,054 of CAZLJL010000154.1, read as the reverse complement.
GGCATGGCGGCGCAGATGATTGCAATGCTCAACGTGTGCGAAGCAGGCGATGAAATTGTTGCTGCGCGTACGCTGTACGGTGGCACGCACACGCAGCTCGATGTGAACTTCCGCAAACTCGGTATCAACACCACCTTTGTAGATAGCGACGACCCTGACAATTTCGCGCGCGCGATCACACCGAAAACCAAGCTGCTCTATGCTGAGACGATTGGTAACCCGTCGATGAATGTGCTCGATATTGAAAAAGTGGCTGACATCGCTACCGCGCATGATCTACCCCTGTTCATCGACAACACCTTTGCCTCACCCTATCTGTGCAGACCGTTCGAATGGGGTGCTGCTATCGTGATGCACTCGGCCACGAAATTCATCGGTGGACATGGCACCACGATGGGTGGTGTGATCGTCGAGTCCGGCAAGTTCAACTGGGGTAACGGCAAGTTCGCCAGCATGACGGAGCCCTCCAAGGGTTATCACGGTGTTCGCTTTTACGAAACCTTTGGTGACTTTGGCTTCACCATGAAATGCCGCATGGAGGGCTTGCGCACCTTCGGCCCGGCGCTGTCACCGATGAACGCTTTTCTGTTGCTGCAAGGTGTCGAGACACTGCATCTACGCATGGAGCGACACTGCAGTAACACGCTGCGTATTGCGCAGTTTTTATCCGAGCACCCGAAGGTCTCCTGGGTTAATTACCCAGGCCTGACGAATAACCGATATCACGCGCTGGCAAAAAAGTATTTGCCCAAAGGCGCGGGTGCGGTGCTGTCATTTGGCATTAAAGGAGGAGCAGCTGCGGGTCAACGCTTCATTGAGCAGGTGGAGTTTCTCTCTCACCTCGCCAATATCGGCGATGCTAAAACGCTGGTGATTCATCCGGCGTCTACTACGCACCGGCAGCTATCGGAAGCGCAGCAGATCGCAGCAGGCGTACCGCCCGATTTGATTCGTCTGGCTGTCGGGATTGAATCGGTGGATGACATCTTGTGGGATATTGATCAGGCACTCTCGAAAACCTGAGCATGACGGTGTTCCCACCGCTCGGCCGCTG
>CAZLJL010000153.1:0-4676 GCA_964559785.1 uncultured Bifidobacterium sp. | reverse complement strand
GGCGAGCATCACGGTGACCCGGCCATCGGCCGCTACACTGAGCCAACCATTCAATGGGGAATGCTTCTCTGGCCAGCTCACCGGCGGGTTGGCGTGCAAGCGTTGGCGCGGCGGCAGTAGAGTCCAACCCACCACCAAGGCACCGGCGACGCCGAGACTCCCCAGCAAAAATGTACGGCGTGAACGGTCGTGATCAGGAAAGCTCAAGCTTGCGCTCCCTCATGAAGGTCGTGCGATTCATAAACTGCATGTTAACCCGAAGCCGCATAGTGCCAAGACCGGCGCCGGGTCTATAAATCCCACCGCATGAGCGAAAGCTTCTTCCAGTCCTTTATCTTGCTGCTTCTGGTCACCGACCCGTTCGGAAATGTGCCGCTATTCGTCAGTACCCTGCGACAGGTCGCCCCGGAGCGTCGGCACCGCGTCGTGCTGCGCGAGTGCCTGATCGCTTTTGGCTTGCTGTTGGTGTTCATGATGGTTGGCCGCCCCTTTCTGGATGCACTGCAACTGAGCGAGGTTGCGCTTCGCATTGGTGGTGGGGTCATTTTGTTTCTGATCGCATTGCGGATGGTGTTCCCGCAGCCCGGAGGAGTGTTTGGACAAACTCATGCCGGCGCTACCGAGCCGCTGATCGTTCCGCTCGCCATCCCAGCTCTGGCCGGCCCGTCCGCGCTGGTGACGGTGCTGCTGTTTTCATCGCAAGCAAAAATGTCGATGTGGCTTTATGTCGCGGTGATCTCGCTGGTGGCCGTGGTCTGGCTGGCGGTGTTGTTGGCGGCGGAGCGTCTGCAGCGCGTGCTGGGTGACGCTGTCATGACAGCGTTCGAACGTCTGATGGGCCTAATTCTGACTGCCATTGCCATCGAGATGCTGCTGGCTGGCGTGCGAGCCTATGTGGCCTCGATGTGAAAAAGCCCCGCAAAGGCGGGGCTTTTCGTTTTGCTATCGGTAATTCAGCAAATCAGACTGGCTTGATATTCGCGGCCTGCAGACCCTTCGGGCCGCTGACAACGTCGAATTCCACTTTCTGATTCTCCTGCAGCGTTTTGAAGCCTGAGGATTGGATCGCGGAAAAATGCGCGAAGAGGTCAGGACCGCCACCCTCTGGGGTGATGAAACCGAAGCCTTTTGCGTCATTGAACCACTTAACAGTACCCGTTGCCATGCAATTTCCTTTCAATGGATCATCTTTGATGACCCTGGTTAAGGCGGAAGTTCCGCCGGAAGACCGTCTCAACCAAGTAAGGAATTACAGCCAAATACTGCACCACTGCTACCTGAGCCTCAACGTCGAGGGCATTATACCGGAGATACACTAACAACTTGACAAAACCTATCTAAGTTTGCGCCAAATCCAAACGGGTACACCTTCAGCAACGGGCCAATTGACGCCTGCATGCCAAGGGGATTGCTTGAAGCGAGAGATCGAACTCAGCGACCAACCGACAAATCCCCTATAGTGCACGGATCAAAACCTTAACGCCGCCATGAAATTCGATGTTGCCATTGTTGGCAGCGGGCTCGCTGGTCTGTCCGTTGCGCTTCACCTCGCACAAACGCGCAAGGTAATTGTCATCTCCAAGCGCGCGCTGCACGACGGTGCCAGTAACTGGGCGCAGGGTGGTATCGCCGCAGTTCTGGACTCCCACGATAGCCAGGATCAGCACGTCAGCGACACCCTGGTGGCTGGCGCTGGCCTGTGCGATGAGACCGCCACTCGCTTTATTGTTTCACGTGGCCGTGAGGCGATCGAGTGGCTGATCGCCCAAGGCGTACCCTTCACCCGCGACGACAGCGCGGAGATGGGGTTTCACCTGACCCGCGAAGGGGGACACAGCCAGCGCCGCATTATTCATGCCGCCGATGCGACTGGACATGCGGTACAAGTCACGCTGGAAGAAAAAGTCCGGCAGCATCCGAACATCACGCTGCTCGAGCATCACATGGCGATCGACCTGATCACCTCCGACAAGCTCGGCATGCATGACGGTGCAACGCATTGCTTCGGCCTGTATGTGCAGGACGTCAACAGCCACACGGTCATCACTATCGCTGCCGACCAGACTGTGCTGGCAACCGGTGGCGCGGGCAAGGTCTACCTCTACACCACCAATCCGGATACCGCGACCGGTGATGGGATCGCAATGGCGTGGCGCGCGGGTTGTCGTGTCGCGAACATGGAGTTCATCCAGTTCCATCCGACTTGCTTGTATCACCCGTATGCGAAATCTTTCCTGATCACTGAAGCCGTGAGAGGCGAAGGCGGCGTGCTAAAGCTTCCTGCCAGTGCCGGTGCTGCTGCCGGCCAGCGCTTCATGGCCGCGCATGATGAGCGATTAGAGCTTGCACCGCGTGACATCGTCGCGCGCGCGATCGACTTCGAAATGAAGAAACGTGGCCTCGACTACGTGGATCTCGATATCAGCCATAAATCACCAGAATTTTTGAAAGAGCACTTTCCGACTATCTACGCACGCTGTCTGGAGTTGGGCATCGATATCACGAAGCAGGCGATACCTATCGTGCCGGCAACGCACTACACCTGCGGCGGCATCATTACCGATCTGCACGGACGTACCGATATTCAGGGCTTGTATGCCGTGGGCGAGACCGCGTATACCGGCTTGCATGGTGCGAACCGGTTGGCCAGCAATTCACTGCTCGAGTGCGTAGTGCTCGGTCGTGCAGCGGCGATGGATATCGAGCAACAGGTTTCGACCGATGCACCAACGCTACCCGTGTGGGATGAAAGTCGCGTGACCGATGCTGACGAAGAAGTCGTGATCACCCAAAACTGGGATGAGCTTCGTCGCGCGATGTGGAATTTCGTTGGCATCGTCCGCACCACAAAGCGACTGGAGCGGGCACAGCACCGCATCACGCTGCTGAAGGAGGAAATCAACGAATACTACGCAAACTTCCGCATTACCCGTGATCTTCTGGAGCTGCGGAATCTGGTTGAAGTGGCTTCACTTATCGTGAATAGCGCCATGTCAAGAAAGGAAAGTCGCGGTCTGCACCATAGCCTGGATTTTCCAGATACCCTGCCAAAGGCGGTACCGACTGTGCTTTCGCCCGCGCGGAAAGTGCCTATTCGCCGCTAGAGCCAAGCACTACTGAATCAGGCACTGACTCTGAGCGAGTAATCCGTGGCCCGCAAGTCTTTGGTTAGCGCGCCGATGGAAATCCGGTCAACACCCGTCTCCGCAATCCTGCGCACCGTCTCGCGATTGATACCGCCCGAGGCTTCTAGTAACGCCCTGCCACCTGTCATTGCAACCGCCTCGCGCATCTGATCCGTCGTGAAGTTATCCAGCAGCACGGATTTCGCACCCGCATCCAGTGCTTGGGCAAGCTCATCAAGATTCTCGACTTCAATCTGAATTGATACGTTGGCATTCAATGAACCTGCCGCGTCCATTGCCTGACGGATGCCGCCAGCAGCCGCGATGTGGTTTTCCTTGATCAGAATTCCGTCGTACAGGGCGAGACGCTGGTTCTTCCCGCCACCGACGCGCACCGCATATTTCTGCGCTAGTCGCAATCCTGGCAAGGTTTTGCGAGTATCGAGGATCGACGCCTCTGTTCCCTCGATCAGCTTCACATAATCGCGCGTGACGGTAGCGACACCGGACAGCAGCTGCAGAAAATTCAGCGCAGGCCGCTCGGCAGTCATTAATGACCTTGCCGGCCCAGTGATGCTACAGACCGTAGAACCTGCCGGCATCAGATCGCCTTCAGCGAAATGCCACTGAATACCAATATGGGAATCGACTTGTGTCATGACGCCTTCGAACCAAGCCGCACCGCATAGCACTGCTTCTTCGCGAACGACCACGACTGCCGTCACTTGCGAAGACTGCGGCAGCAGCATCGCGGTCAAGTCACCGCTACCAATATCTTCGCTGAGCGCAGCGCGAATATTCTGTACTAAGGCCTCAGCCAATGCCGCGTCGAAAGGCGCAAAAGGATTTTTCAGCGTACTCATGCCGGGCCAATACCCGAAAACAGCTTCTGCTCCGCGGCCAGGTCCGATGACGGGCGCACATTCGCTTTTTTCGCCGCTGCAAAATCCAGCATACGGTTGATGCAGTTGACCGCTTTTGTACGAATCGTGGTCTCGACATGAATCTCATTCGCGCCGCTCTCTAGCACATCGATCAGATTCTGCAAGCCGTTCATCGCCATCCAAGGGCAATGTGCGCAGCTCTTGCAGGTCGCGCTGTTGCCGGCGGTGGGCGCCTCGATGAATGTCTTACCCGGTGCAGCCTGCCGCATCTTGTGCAGGATACCGTTATCGGTAGCGACAATGAATTCCTTCGCATCCAGATTCACGGCAGCCGCAATCAGCTGCGAGGTTGATCCGACAACGTCGGCTAGCGCCACGACCGCTGCCGGTGACTCCGGGTGCACCAGTATCTTTGCATCGGGATGCTCGGCGCGCAGCAGATCGAGTTCAACACTCTTGAATTCGTCATGCACCATGCACGAGCCCTGCCACAGCAGCATATCGGCACCGGTTTGCTTTTGTATGTAATTGCCAAGATGACGATCTGGAGCCCAAATAATCTTCTGCCCTTGCTCGTGCAGGTGTTTGACAATATCAAGACCGATCGACGAGGTCACCATCCAATCCGCACGCGCTTTCACGGCTGCGCTGGTGTTGGCATAGACCA
>CAZLJL010000152.1:0-4689 GCA_964559785.1 uncultured Bifidobacterium sp. | reverse complement strand
ACCAAGGTCAGAATCGACGAGGTAATGATTCCACCAATCACCGCCTGACCCATGGGTGCGCGTTGTTCCGAGCCTTCAGCCAGCCCCAGCGCCAGTGGCACCATGCCGAACACCATCGCCAGCGTGGTCATCAGGATCGGCCGTAATCGCACCCGCGCTGCTTCCAGCAGGGCGGCTCCGCGTTCCATGCCCAAGCCGCGCGCGTGGTTAGCAAAATCCACCAACAGAATCGCGTTCTTTGTTACCAGACCCATGAGCATCACGAAGCCGATAATTGAAAATAGATTCAGCGTCGAGCGGAAAAACATCAGCGACAAGAACACACCAATCAAGGTCAGCGGTAACGCAGACATGATCGCAATCGGCTGCAAGAAACTGCCAAACTGCGATGCGAGAATCATGTAAATAAAAATAATCGCCAGCAGTAGCGCTTGTAACGCATAGCCGAAAGATTCCGCCATATTCTTGCTGGCACCACCCACTTGATACCGATAGCCCGGCGAGAATTGCATCTGCTCCAGCGTACTCTTTATTTCAGCGCTGACTTGTCCTGCAGAGCGTCCCACTACATTGGCTGACAGTTCGACCTCGCGGTTCAAGTCACGTCGATTAATCTGATTAGCACCGGTGGCGGGCGAGATATCTGCTACCTGCCGCAGTGGAACCATCTTGGGAGAGCCATCACCGTTCATTTGCGTGCTGGCCAGCATTAAGCGCGACAGGTCGGCGATGTTAGTACGATCACTCGGCGGCAAGCGCACATACACGTCGTAATTCTCGTCATTCGGCGCGCGCCAGCTGGTGGCGATTTCACCGCCAAGCAAAGGACGCAGTGTTCCACCCATCTGTCCTACGCCCACACCCAGGTCGGCGGCCAGCTCACGGCGTGGTTCGACCCAAATCGTTGGCTTGCCAGGTTTCAGGCTGGTTTCGAGATCAACCACGCCCGGAATTGCACGGATACGCGCAGTCGCTTCTTCCGACAATTTACCAAGCTGCTTCAGATCGGGACCCAGCAGTGAAAGTCGGATCTGCTTGTTATCGCCGCCAACGCCGTCCAGTGCGCCGACATGCGTCACGGTGATGCCCGGTATCCCCGCCAACTTGTCACGTAGCGGTTGGTTCAACTCCTTGGTGCTGCGCTTGCGTTCTGCGCGTGGTACCAGCCGAGCGTATACGGTTGCATAGTTCTTGCCCTGTGCAGTACCGGTATTAATGGTGGTGTACAGATCACGGACTTCCGGCAGTTCACGCAGCGCGTTCTCGACTTGGCGAGATTTACTTTCGGTGAACTCTAAGGAAGAACCAACCGGTGTGTAGAAAATTACGCCGGTTTCTGAGTAGTCCGCTTGCGGCACAAATTCGGTACCGATAAGACCAGCGGCTGGAATTAGGAAGCCACCGAAGAAGGTGGCGGCAGCGAGCATCAGCGTAGCAATACGATGCCGTAGTGACCACTTGAGCGCGTGTTGATACTGATCGGAGAACCAGTTCACCAGTCGCTCGAATTGATGCAACACGCGACCGATAGTGTTGGCATACCAGCCACGTTTGGCATGCTCGCCCCGCGCTTCAGGATCATGCCAGACAGACGATAGCATCGGATCCAACGTAAACGAGACAAACATCGAGATCAACACGGCTGCCGCGACAGTCACACCGAACTGATGGAAGAAGCGACCGATGATACCGCCCATGAAACCGACCGGCAGAAAAACCGCGACGATCGACAGCGTGGTGGCGAGCACTGCCAATCCGATTTCTGCGGTACCTTCCAGCGCGGCTTCGCGCGCACCTTTGTAACGACCATTCACCCGCATGCCAGCGTGACGCACGATGTTCTCGCGCACCACAATCGCGTCATCAATCAGCAGGCCTACGCACAGTGATAGCGCCATCAGCGTGATCATGTTGATCGTAAAACCGAACATATCCATGAACAGGAAGGTTCCGATCAGCGACACCGGTAGCGTGAGTCCTGTGATGACGGTAGAGCGCCAGGAATTCAGGAAAAGAAATACGATCAGGATGGTCAGCAAAGCACCTTCGATCAGTGTGCGTCGGACATTTTCGACGCCGACCCGGATCTGCCGCGAGCCATCTTTCACCATCTCGAGCTTCATGCCCGGGTGTAGCTGATCCAGTGTGGCCTGCAGCTCGGCCATGGATTTTTTCAGATTGTCGACCACCTCGATCGTGTTCTGACCCTGCGCTTTGAGGATGTCGAGTGCAAGAATGCGTTGGCCGTTATAGCGTGCCAAGTTTTCCTGTTCATGTTGGCTGTCGACGACCGACGCAACTTGTCCTAGCAAGATAGATTGACCACCGCGACGCGCAACAACGATGCGTTCAAAATCTTCCGGCCGCTTGATCCTGCCCTGTACTTGTACCATCTGTTCATTGGTAGTGGTACGGACTGAGCCGGCAGGTAACTCTTGATTCTCGTTGCGAACCGCCTGCATGACTTGATCGACGCTGACGCCCAGCGCTTCCATCGCAGCGGGTTTCAGGTAGATCTGAATCTCACGCTTGACCCCACCTACCAGTGTTACTGAGCCAACGCCGCGCACGTTCTCAAGCCGTTTCTTGACCAGTTCGTCGGCGACGCTGGTCAGTTCGCGCATGCTGTAGTTGCCCTTGTCCGGTACATTACTGACTGCAAGCGAAAAGATCGGTCGATCAGCGGGATCGTAGCGCGTCACGCGCGGCTCTTTGACTTCCTTCCGAAAAGCCGCTTTGATAATCGCGACCTTCTCGCGCACATCCTGTGCGCCCTGGGCCGGATCGACGGTCAATTTGAACTCGATGATGACAATCGACAGACCTTCGTATGAGCGAGATGTCAGGGCGTTGATGCCATTGATCGTATTGACTGCTTCTTCAACTTTGCGAGTGACATCCGACTCGACTGTTTCCGGCGCCGCACCCGGATACTCGGTCTGCACTACTACTACCGGGAAGGTGACATCCGGGAATTGATCGACCCGTAGTCGTTGATAAGAAAACAAACCAAGCACGACAAAGGCGAGCATCATCATCGTCGCGAGGACGGGATTGCCGATGCTGATTCGCGTAAACCACATGATCGTTCGACTCGGACGCTCTAGCGCTTAGGGATGATGTTGATGTGCACGGGCGTACCCGGTGTGAGATTACCCATATCAGTACGAACCACTTGCGCGCCAAATGGCAGCCCACTGGTGATCTCGATACGGTGCTCATCTCCCACTATGCCAATACTGCCGAGTGTGACCGGCAGGCGCTCGATTTTGTTATTGACGATAGCGAATACGAAGCTGCCGTCATTCACCTTGCGGACCGCGCTCTGTGGCAGCGCCAAAACGCCCGATTTACTATTCAGTACCAAGCGACCCTCTGCAAACATACCGACGCGCAGCAAGTTTTGGGGATTAGTGACTTGTATGTAAACAGATACTGAGCGGGACCCTGTTTGAGTCGATGGGTTAATGCGTACGACTTTGCCGTCGAAGCGCTGTGACAAGCCCTCGACATAGATCTCCACCTTCTGACCGATCGCGACCTGGGCGATTTCGCTGCTAGGTACTGCGGCTTCTAGTTCAAGTTTTTGCAGATTCACGACTTCAATCAATCGGGAATCAATCGATACTTTTTCGCCAGGCTGCACATGGCGTACCGATACCAGACCTGAAATTGGTGAGCGGCTAACGGTATCGTTCAGTGATTTCAGAACAATATCCAGTGCACCTTGGGCTGCGTCCACACTCGCTTTGGCAGCAGCGTATTGGCTTGCAGAATTATCAAGTGCGTTTTTCGAGATGAAACCCTTCTCAACCAACGCCAGATTGTTGTCGCGTGTCTTGGTGGCGATCTCCAGCTGTGCGCGAGCGTTGTTGAGATTGCCGCGTGCTTGTGAAACACGGGCGTCGTACTCGGCGGTATCTAGCTTCACCAGGATTTGGCCAGCGGCTACTGCTTCACCCTCGCGCGCCATCACTGCGCGCACCTCGGCAGCGACCTTCGCTTTAACCGTTGCCTGATCAATAGCGCGCAGGGTACCCGTTAGCTGCATCGTCTGGCGAAGTTCAGTTGGCTCAGCAATGATCACTTCACTGGCTAAAAACTCCATCGGTGCGGGTGACTTTGTTGTGACCGGCGCAGCGGCGGGCGTTACCGGCGTTTGGGACTTAAACCAAAAGCGAGCGCCGGCTACAGCCACGACTAGCAGAAGCAGTACGATGATGATGTTGCGTGTACGCATGGGAATCATCGCTCCTGAGAAAAGCGGCTGTTCGGCGTCTCGAAGCCGCGCGTCAGCAGGTCGACCAGGCAATCGAGGAAAGCATCAGGATCGATCGGATCCAGATGGCAGGCGTTTAGCGAGTGACGCCACATCGTCAGCATGAGCATGGGCGCAATAATCACGCGGGTCGCCATAGTGGTATCGACCGGTCGGAATTCGTCGAGTGCGACACCACGCTCGATAATGCGCGCGAGTAATGCCCCTCCCCGCGATACCACTTCTTCATGGTAGAAGCGCGCCACATCCGGAAAATTACCCGACTCGGCCATCATCAGTTTCGATATGCCGGACAGTTTGGTGGCACCGATACGTTGCCACCAGCCATCAATGCAAAGGCGCAGCAAATGGCTACTGTGACCCTCGAAGTTGTTAATCAATTCTTCGGCATCGGCCAGCGGCGGCACCAT
>CAZLJL010000151.1:0-4708 GCA_964559785.1 uncultured Bifidobacterium sp. | reverse complement strand
CCAAAGTGGTCGACCGCATTCTGCATAACTTGTCGCTGCTGTTCGAGCGCAGCTTTAGCAGCGTGCAGGAGTTGAATCGCTACCGCAAGGAGGCGGTAGCTCGTCTTTCACCTGCAACTTCGTAAGCGCCTTCAAGCTGGACTCCGGCCTTCGCCGGAGTGACGATATTTGGATTACGCGCCTCGAAATAGCCTGACGCGCAGTAGTTAAAGCCCTAGGCTCCCTCTCAACAGCGAAAGCCTTAGGCCCGCGCCCAGCAGTGAAAGCCCCAGGCTCCCGCCCAGCAGTGAAAGCCCCAGACTCACGCTCAACGCCTTAAGCGGAACACCGTTTAAATCGTCATGCCGGCGAAGGCCGGCATCCAGGGTCTTGAGTTTTTAAGCCGAACGCCAACCAAATTGTCATGCCGGCGAAGGCCCGCATCCAGGGCCTAAAGTTCGCTCGACTCCGGCCTTCGCCGGAGTGACGATGTGTGAATGAATCCCCGCTTCCCCTGCGGTTGTTCGATTTAATCAGTACTTCCTTTGTGATGCTGATGATGGCCGTGATGATCATGCATCTCGCCTTTTTTCATCGGCATTTTCATGTCCACTACTTCAACCGTCGTTTCAATTTTTCCAGCCTGACGGAAATTTAGGGTGAGCGGAAACTTTTCACCCACCGTAAGTGGTTTTTTCAAGCCCATCAGCATGATGTGAATGCCGCTGCCGGGTTTCATCTCGATGCGCTGTCCACTCTTCAGCGCGAGCTGGTCCAGCGCACGCATCTTCATCACATCACCTTCCATGCTCATGGTGTGAATTTCTATGCGTGACGATGCGGGCGAACTCCCTGAAAGCAACACATCGTCTGCGCCTTTATTTTCGATCTGCAAGAAGGCAGCGCCGTTCGGCATTTTGCCGACGGTGGCGCGTGCGACCGCTTTGTCGATCACGATCGACTGTGCTTGCGCGGTACCGATTAGGCCAAGAAGGAAAAGTGCGCAGACGCGCCACAGAATTTTGTTCATGAATGCTCCAAAAAGAACGATGGAAAACGGGAATTATAGGCTCAAGCACCACCGTCAAAATTGTGCTGACGCCAAGCTTCGAACACCACGACTGCAACAGCATTCGACAAATTAAGGCTGCGATTGTCGGGGCGCATGGGTAGTCGGATACGTTGCGCCGCTGGAAAGCTATCGCGAAAGCTGGGATGTAATCCTCGGGTCTCAGAGCCGAACACGAATACATCGCCCGCTTGAAACTGTATCGAAGAAAAAATCGACGAACCGTGGGTTGTGAACGCAAAAATTCTTGTCGGATCGACGGTAGTTGAGTCCAAAAAGGCTTGCCAGTTCGGATGCACCTTCATCTCGGCGTACTCGTGATAATCCAGTCCCGCGCGCCGCATGCGCGCATCTTCCAGTGGGAAGCCGAGGGGTTCGATCAGGTGCAGCTGCGCACCGGTATTGGCGCACAGGCGAATCACATTGCCGGTGTTGGGCGGAATTTCAGGTTCTACCAGTACCACATGAAACACAGCAATCTCCATGGACGTTAGCGCGCTGGGGTACGCGCAAACACCAGGTTGGTTACGCGCGCTGCGCCGTTACGCTTGAGGGTGGCAGCAAGTGCCTCCAGTGTCTCGCCGGTCGTCATAACGTCGTCGACCAGCACGACATGCTGGCCAACCACCCTATCCCGGCGCATCAAGGTGAAGGCGCCGCGCATGTTACCGCGTCGTTGCGCCAGTGGTAGCGAGGACTGCGGTTCCGTATTGCGCACCCGTACACACAACTCGGTCGCCAGTGGCAGCTGCCACGCACGTGCGATCGGCTTGGCAATTTCGTGCGCCTGATTAAAACCTCGTTCTGTCATACGCTCTGTTGAGAGCGGCACGGCCATGATCAAGCTGGCGCTTGCGACTGCCTTGCTTGGAACAACGTTCATCAAGAGATCTGCAAAGGCAGCGGCCAGCGGGAGCTGAGCGCCAAATTTCAAGGCTTGCACCAAGGCGTCGGTGGGCGCTGCATAGTCGGTGACGGCAAAGCTCGCGTCAAACGAGGGCGGGTGCGCGGTGCAGGCGCCGCAGTCGGGGTGTGCAGCATGAAGCGCGATTGCACAGCGGCGACAGCGTGCGACCGAATTCGCCGTATAACGGATGCGACACCCTGAGCACAGCAAGCCTGCGTGATGCTTGCCACACAGTGCGCAGCTGCTGCCCAGCAGATGGGTGGCCAGGGTCTTGAACGCTTTAAAGGTAGATCCCGCTGTGAAGAAATTCATCGCAATGTGCTGGGGTACACTGCGGCGCATTGTGTTGATGTTTGCCGCCTTCTACGATCTTCATGAGTTCAATGCATGATGCCCCCAAGCGTGACGCACACAGCGCGCCGATTTCTGTGGCGACGGTGCGTCAGCGTTTTGCACAGCCGCAGCGTTGTGAACCGTCACAATTTTTAAGGCGCGAGATTTCTGCGCGCATGCAGGAGCGGCTTGCGCTCATCAAGATCAAGCCAGCGCGCTTGCTCGATGCAGGTTGTGGCGAGGGTCGCGACCTGCTGGCGTTACAGCAAACTTTTCCTGAGGCGACCTTGTTAGGTGTGGATGCAGCGCAGCCAATGCTCAATGCTGCGCGCGCGGCAAGCGCTGCTTCGCGTTCTGCGCTGCAGACGTTTATTGCGCGGCTACTGGGGGGGCATAGCCTTCACTCATCTGCTGCCATGCTCGCCTGCGGAGACTTTGCCCGTTTGCCCATGCCCAGCGGCAGTGTTGATATGTTGTGGTCCAACCTGGCCCTGCACTGGCACCCGCAGCCACATGCCGTGATCGCAGAATGGGCGCGGGTGCTACGCAGCGATGGCTTGCTGATGTTCAGCTGCTTCGGCCCCGACACGTTTGCCGAGTTGCGGGAGGTGTTTGAGGCACTGCAGATGCCATCGCGGGTGTTGCCATTCGTCGATTTGCACGACTACGGTGACATGCTGCAAGACGCCGGCATGGCTACGCCGGTGATGGATATGGAAAAAATCACGCTGACATACGCCAGCACAGAAGCATTGTTGGCCGATGTGCGGGCCATGGGCGGCAATCCTTTGAATGAGCGACCGCGAGGCTTGCAGGGTCGCCAGCGCTGGCAGCAAGTGCTGAATGCGCTGGATCAGCGACGTGATAGCGATGGCCGAATCAGGCTGACGGTCGAGGTGATTTACGGTCACGCGTTTCGCCCCATCCCCAAGCGTAACCAGCAGGGTGAGCACATCATTCGTTTCGAGCCGAGGCGCTAAAACGGAACAAAATCAGCCGGGTTGAGACTGGCTGAAATTATCAAATGAATAATGGTTTGTGATCATCGTTCCGTCATCCGCAAAACCGCCGAGTACCACGTGAAATATTTCAAACTTGATATCGTCGTTGCACAGATATTGCTATAGTTTTCACTTGGCGGCCATTATCGATTGCACTTATACTCGCGCTCGGTTTGCGGGGCTGGGCTTTATTTCTCGGCTTTTTTCCCGAAAACTATTTGCCTGACAAATAACGATATTTCACGCAGCGGCGCTGCTTTGCGGTCATCTCATGAACCAAATGTCTCTGAAACTTTTTGCTTTTCTGTCGTCCTTGATTTTCATCTCTGCAGCCGCGCAAGCCGAGGGCTTGACCGGTGACGCAGCGGCTGGCCAGAAGAAGAATGCAACTTGCATCGGCTGCCACGGCATCATTGGTTATCAGGCCAGCTTCCCAGAGGTTTACAAGGTCCCCAAGATCTCGCAGCAAAATGCCAAATACATCGAAGCTGCGCTGAAGGCTTACAAAACGGGCGAGCGTCGTCACCCCACCATGCGCAGTGTTGCGCAAAGCCTGACTGACCAAGACATCGCGGATCTGGCAGCTTATTACGAGCAGCACGGCAAAAAGGTCGCTGTTGCTGAGCAAGCGGTAGAGCCACCGAAAGTCGTAGCCGATTTGCTGACCAAGGGTGGCTGTGCAGGCTGCCATGGCGCGAACTTCAACAAGCCGATGGACCCAAGCTATCCCAAGCTGGCGGGTCAGCATCGCGACTATCTTTATATCGCGCTGAAGTCCTACCAAGAGCAGGGCCACAGCACCTGGGGCAGAGCGAACGCGATCATGTCCGGCATGGCCAAGCCATACACCCGTGCAGAGTTGAAGAAAATCGCCGATTATCTGGGTAGCTTGCCGGGCGAACTGCAGGCGGTGCCGCAATCAAAATTCCGCTGAAATAATCCAGCGTTCAACATTCTCCAAATTACAGCGAACTGATCATGTTTGAGACACTCGAAAAAAAGCTGGCCACCGCCACCGTGGGCGCGTTGTGCTGGTGGTCTGGTATTGCCAGCGCAGTCAATGATCTGCCGGGCGGTCCAGCGGTACACCAGTTGAATTTGCCACCAGCGGTCACCAAAATCGCTGAAGAGCAGCACTCGTTGCACTGGATGATGATGTTCATCTGCCTCGGCATTTTCGTTGCCGTGTTTGGCGTGATGTTCTACTCCATCTTCAAGCACCGTAAATCAGTGGGCCATCAGCCAGCGACTTTCCATGAGTCGATCAAAGTGGAATTGGCATGGACGATTGTGCCGTTCATTATCGTGATCGTGATGGCGATTCCTGCCACCCGTACCGTGGTCGCGCAAAAAGATACCTCCAATGCGGATGTCACCATCAAGGCGACTGGCTACCAGTGGCGCTGGGGCTATGAGTAT
>CAZLJL010000150.1:0-4744 GCA_964559785.1 uncultured Bifidobacterium sp. | reverse complement strand
GATGGATCTGGGGCGTTGGCAGCGGGTATTTAGCGCGAATGTGTTCGGTAGTTTTCTGTGTGCCAAGCAGGCAGTTCTGCGGATGTCGACTAAACACGGCGGCAAGGGCGGCGTGATTGTGAATGTGTCTTCAGCAGCATCGCGTCTCGGCTCACCGAACGAATTTGTGGACTATGCCGCGGCAAAGGGCGCGGTCGATTCCATGACAATCGGCTTGGCGAAAGAGGTCGCTACCGAGGGCATCCGTGTCAATGCGGTCAGGCCGGGACTGATTTATACCGACATTCATGCATCGGCGGGCGACCCGGGCCGCGTTGATCGGGTGAAGGCGGGTGTGCCGATGCAGCGGGGTGGCACAGCGGAGGAAGTCGCCGAGGCGATTTTATGGCTTGCCTCGCCGGAGTCTGCTTATGTAACCGGCACTTTGCTGGATGTCACCGGAGGACGTTGACCATTCTCCGGTGACAGTCCTTAACGCAGGTGGCCCATCGCAGCGGCCGCTTTGCGTCTATGCGAACTTACTTCAGCGCCATCCCGAGCAACATGTCGTTGAGTCTTTTCACGAAACCAGCGGGGTCAACCAGTTGCCCACCCTCGGCCAGCATGGCCTGATCGAACAAGATGCTGCTCCAGTCATCGAACTTCGCGTCTTCATATTTCAGACGCTGAACCAGCGGGTGATTCGGGTTGATCTCGAGGATGGGCTTGCTATCGGGCGCTTTCTGCCCGGCGGCTTTCAGCATACGCAGCAAGTTGCCCGATAGCTCATGCTCACCCGCGACCAGACAGGCAGGTGAGTCGGTTAGCCGGAACGTGACACGGACATCCGCTGCTTTTTCGTCCAGCGACTTTTTCATCTTGTCGATCAGGTCTTTGTACTCGGCCTGCGTTTCTTCTTTCTGCTTTTTCTCGGTCTCATCTTCCAGCTTGCCAAGATCCAGGTCGCCCTTGGCGACCGAAAGCAGCTGCTTACCCTCAAACTCGGTCAGGAAGGACAGCATCCATTCATCGACGCGGTCGGTCAGCAGTAGTACTTCCACCCCTTTCTTCCGGAAGATTTCCAGATGAGGGCTGTTGCGCGCAGCGGTCCAGCTATCCGCAGTGACATAGTAGATTTTGTCCTGACCCTCTTTCATTCGTGCGACATACTCTGCGAACGACACTGTCTGTGCATCACCTTCCTGATGGGTGCTGGCAAAGCGTAGCAGCTTCGCGATACGTTCTTTATTGGCAGTATCTTCGCCAATGCCTTCTTTCAGTACCTGACCAAACTCTTTCCAGAAACTGTCGTACTTTTCTTTTTTTTCTGCCTCATCTGCATTCGCCAGCTCTTCGAGCATGCCCAGCACACGTTTGGTCGAGCCTTCACGAATTACTTTGACGTCACGCGATTCCTGCAGGATCTCGCGGGATACATTCAGCGGCAGATCATTTGAGTCAATCACGCCTTTCACAAAGCGCAGATAGACCGGCATGAGTTGTTCAGCATCATCCATGATGAAAACGCGCTTCACGTACAGCTTGATACCGCTGCGTTGATTGCGATCCCATAGATCGAACGGCGCACGTGCTGGAATGTAAAGTAGCTGGGTGTATTCGCTGCGCCCCTCAACCCGGTTATGGGTCCAGGTTAGCGGCTCGGCGAAATCATGTGAGACATGCTTGTAAAACTCCTTGTACTGCTCATCGCTCACATCGGATTTGCTGCGGGCCCATAGTGCACTAGCTTGGTTGATGGTTTCCAGCTCGTCGCGGACCACCATTTCTTTTTTTTCTTCATCCCATTCTTCCTTGCGCATCTGGATTGGAAGCGAGATGTGATCGGAGTACTTGCGGATGATCGATCGCAGCTGCCAAGCGGACAGAAGCTCGTCCTCACCTTCACGAAGATGCAAGGTGATCGTGGTGCCGCGCTGTGGCTTATCAATGGTCTCGACGGTGAAATCACCTTCACCACCAGACTCCCAGCGTACCCCCTGATCGGTCGGCAAACCGGCACGGCGTGATTCAACGGTAATGCGATCAGCCACGATGAAACCCGAGTAAAAGCCGACACCAAACTGTCCAATCAGTGCGGCATCCTTTTGCTGATCGCCGGATAGTTTGGAAAAGAATTCTTTGGTGCCCGACTTGGCGATGGTGCCAAGATGTTCGATTGCCTCTTGTTGAGACAGACCGATACCATTGTCGGTAATGCTGATGGTGCGCGCAGCTTTGTCAAAATCAACGGTAATCCGTAGCTCACTGTCCCCTTCGAATAGTGCATCGTTGTTGATTGCCTCGAAGCGCAGCTTGTCCGAGGCATCGGAGGCATTCGAGATCAGCTCACGAAGAAAAATTTCCTTGTTGGAGTACAGCGAATGGATCATCAGCTGCAACAGCTGCTTGACCTCGGCCTGAAAGCCCAGTGTCTGTTTTTCTGCGACGGTCATGGTTACCTCATGGAATGGATGGGACCAGCCAGCGCTGGCCAAAGGTGGTCAAATGAATAGATAAAAAGCTAATAATTTCCCAGCAGGTGTGGGCGACGACACAGAATTCAAGTCCTTGCACGGTAAAATGCGACGCCTTTCGTGATGCCGGAGCACGCCATGTCTATACAAGCCAAGTTACAGTCCCTAAACATCAGCCTGCCGCCGGTTGCCACACCCGCCGCCGCCTATGTGATGTACGTGCAGACGGGAAATATCGTCTTCATTTCTGGCCATATCGCAAAAAAAGACGGTAAACCCTGGGTCGGGCAGCTGGGCCGTGACATGGGTACCGAGCAGGGCAGGGAGGCCGCGCGCGCAGTCGCCATCGATTTGATCGCCACCTTGAACGCTGCCTGCGGCGGCGACCTCAGTCGGGTCAGCCGTATCGTCAAGTTGACCAGTCTGGTCAACTCGACACCTGATTTCACCGAGCACCATCTCGTGACCAATGGCTGCTCTGAGTTGCTTGGAGAGATTTTCGGTGAGGTCGGCAAGCATGCCCGCTCGGCGTTTGGCGTTGCCCAGTTACCGCTCGGTAGCTGCGTCGAGATTGAAATGATCGCCGAAATTACTTGAGCGGCGGCAGTGAAAACAACTTGATTTGGCAGTCCGCAAGAAGCGAATAAAGCTTCGCATCGACAATGCGCCTCTATTTTCTCGGGGAGTCGCATGGCGCAAGGGTCGGATGGCGTACTAATCACTGCGCTGAAGGCGGATCCAGCCTGTTTGGATTCGCACTCTCCCAATGCAGATGAAGTTAGCAATATCGTCAGCGATTTCCATGAGCAGTCCGTGCCCGAGTGTGCGGCCCAGGCGCTCGATCGTTTGCACGGCAGCCTCTATGCCTCCTTTTCGTATTTTTGCCTGAGCGATTCTGCTCGGCCAGTACCGCATACTTGGATAGGGTACCGACACGGCGAGGTGGTCGGCGTCTTGCTGTTCCGTTTGCGTTTCGATCAGGTGCAGGTGTTGACCGAAATGTTTTGCTTGGAGCAGACGGTCGCGGATGCATTCTGCCGTGCGATATTTGCGCGTTTTGGCGAGGTGAAGCGGATCCACTTCAATGCGATCTCGCTAGCAGGTCAGCTGAGTGGCTGGCCATCACAGTCTTACACGTTCTCCGAAAACTACGTGATCCGGCTACCGAAAAGTGTGGACCAGTATCACGCCGCCATTGGTAAATCGACCCGCAAGACGCTGCGCGGCTATGGCAACCGATTACAGCGGGATTTTCCTGACTTCCGGTGGGAGGTACGCGAGGTCGGTGAACTGCGTGCGCATGAATTACGTTCTGTGGTTCGGCAATTGCACCACTTCAAACGAGAGAGTATGGCAGCACGTGGTAAGCGTGCAGATATCTCTCGGCGTGAAACCTTACGTAGCTTGATACTCGCTCGCCGTTCAGGCCTGATTGGCATTGCACGCATTGGCAATCGTATCTGTGGGGGTTCTTTATCGTGCCGCATCGGCGATAACTATGTGATGCTGTTATCCGCGGCTGACCCAGCGTTGGCGTCCTACCGGCTCGGCATCTTGTGCTGCTTCTGGTCAGTCTGTGATTCCATCAACGCGGGTGGGCGCGAATGTCATCTACTGTGGGGTCGTTATCACTACAAGACACAGCTGCTCGGCGAGCCGCGCAGCTTATACCGCCTGACCATTTATCGTTCACCGCTTAGGATGTGTTTGTCACCGCTCATTGTCATCACTATGTCCTTCGCAGGATTACGCTACCGCTTACGAAATTGGTTACTGAAGCACTTATCTAGCCAACTGCTTGGCCTATCGCGTTGGTGGAGCCGTGCTACTGCCAGATGGCGTGCGGTTGACACTGATACAGAGCATGGACATCGCAGCATCTGAGACGCGCAGTGATGAGGGTGGTGAGCATCACGTCGCCGAACGTGGGGCTTCATCACTAACGATCGATGAAATCGATCAACCAACACCGGCTGACCGCATGGTGCACGCGTTGATGGGGCGCTTCACCGGTTTCATCTCTCCGGGCAGCATGTCGCTGGCATGGATTGATTGGCTGGTGCACTTGTCGGCATCGCCGGGTAAGCAGCAGTTACTCATTGAAAAAGCAGCACGCAAGACGGTTCGCTTATTGCTTTATGTGTCGCGCACGTTATCCGGGAATGAGAACAAGCAGTGCATCGAGCCACTCGAGCAAGACCGCCGCTTCCGCGCACCGCAGTGGCAGCGCTGGCCGTTTTGTCTGATCTATCAAAGCTTTTTGATGCAACAGCAGTGGTGGCATAACGCGA
>CAZLJL010000149.1:0-4790 GCA_964559785.1 uncultured Bifidobacterium sp. | reverse complement strand
ATCAAATCAAATTTTTTGCGTGGCATGTCTAAGAAACCAACTCGTTAGGCCGCTTGCGGCGTTGGCAGCACCTGGCCGTACGTCTTGTACTGGCTTCAGTGCTGCCGCCTTGCCATCGACCTATCGAGATAGGTTCTCAGGCACTTTCGGTCGTAGTAACCGCCTTCGGTTCGAGCGACTGAAGGAAATCGACGCATTGGGTCGGCAGCGTGGCCTCGATATCAATAGGTTTACCCGTCAGCGGATGCGTTAAACGCAACCGGTAGGCATGCAAGAACATACGCCTAAACGCCAGCCGCTGCCGATCTCGCTTCTGCAAATCGCGGTTAAGTGCAAAGTCGCCGTACTTATCGTCACCGACGATCGGGAAACCAGACGACGCAAGATGAACACGGATCTGATGAGTGCGCCCCGTCTTCAGCTCGGCTTCCAACAATACGAACTCACCGTATTTTCTCAATAAATTGAATACCGTGTGCGATGGCTGCCCGTCTGCCTGAACCCGCACGCGGCGCTCACCTTCTGGCGTGGTGTATTTGAACAGCGGTAGCTTGATGTGCTGACGCCGGTGTTGCCAGTCGCCCTTCACCAGCGTGAGGTAGCGCTTGTCGAGCTGGCCGAGGCGAATCTGTTCGTGCAGCGCGGTTAGCGCGCTGCGCTTCTTGGCCAACATCAGCACACCCGAGGTCTCCCGATCGAGCCGATGCACCAATTCAAGAAAACGTAGCTCGGGTCGCGCTGCGCGCAGTTGCTCGATCACTCCGTGGCTGACCCCGGAGCCACCATGCACCGCCACGCCGGCAGGTTTGTTGATGATCAGCATGGCCTCATCTTCAAACAGCACCGGGAACTCAGCAGCGGGCGCCGTGCGCGCAGCCGGCTCGGCCATGCGCATGGGCGGAATGCGCACGGTATCGCCCTCGATCAGCCGATACGTCTGGGCGATTCGACCTTTGTTCACCCTGACTTGGCCAGAACGCAGCACCTGATAGACGTGGCTCTTGGGCACGCCCTTGCAGACTCTTAGTAAAAAATTATCGATGCGCTGACCGGCCTCCTCGGGCCCGATTTCGATCAGACGCACCTCTGGACGATCGGTCGCAGTGGCGGCGCTCGCGCGCATCGGCGCCGGGTCCCCGGAAAATCTCGCTAAGTCCTTCATCGGGAATGTATAATCGCGCGACGGACGAGGTCCGTGTGTGTCGGAAGAATTAAAGCATTCTACACAGGGGTGTGTTTGTCGGCCCCGCAACGTAATTGCAAAACAGACGAACATAGCCGTGTATGCAGCACCCCACTGCGGTCAGGGTCGCGCCAACGATGCGACCGGACAAGGCGATGGGATGTTGGAACCGAGAGCCTGGAACCCAAGGATAACGCTGACCAGCCTGCCGAATAAGGCGAGGCTGGTCGCAAGATGATGCAGTACCACTAGCCAATTGATCGCGAGCTGTCGCTGACTTGACATGATGATCACCAGTCCCAACCCCAGCCCTGATTCGGTGCGCCCCGTGCGCGCCCACCGGCGGCTGCGCGCGGACTGAGCACTACGGCAACTGACTGCAACATCCACGCTGACTTAGGCCGCGCACATCAAGCGCGTCCTTCTCTGTCGGCAAGCCTCCCTCCAGCCTCCGTCCCTCGCATGCATTCTTGAATTTGTCGCGCCCATATGACGGCGCGATATGAGGGCCCCAAGGGGCCGCGGAGCACTACATGAAACGCATGCTGTTCAACGCTACGCAGCAAGAAGAACTGCGCGTCGCCATTGTCGACGGCCAAAAGCTGATCGATATCGATATCGAGGCCGCCGGCCGCGAGCAACGCAAATCCAACATCTACAAAGGGGTCATCACCCGTATCGAGCCTTCACTGGAGGCCTGTTTCGTCAACTATGGCGAGGAGCGGCATGGCTTCCTGCCGTTCAAGGAAGTGGCACGTAGTTACTTCCGCGAAGGGATTGACGTCCGCAATGCCAGTATCCGCGAGGCGCTGCGCGAAGGTCAGGAGATCGTCGTACAGGTCGAGAAAGAAGAGCGCGGCAACAAGGGGGCAGCGCTGACCTCCTTTGTTTCGCTTGCTGGCCGTTATCTGGTGCTGATGCCGAACAACCCGCGTGGTGGCGGTGTCTCACGCCGCGTTGAGGGCGAAGATCGGCAAGAACTGCGCGAAACCATGGACAAGCTCGACCTGCCGCAAGGTATGTCGGTGATTGCTCGTACCGCTGGTATTGGCCGCAACGTGGAAGAGCTGCAGTGGGACTTGAACTACCTGATGCAGTTATGGACCGCGATCGACGGTGCCTCGAAATCGGCGCCCGGTGCCTTCCTGATCTATCAAGAGTCGTCATTGGTGATCCGCGCGATTCGTGACTACTTCCAGCCAGACATCGGCGAGATCCTGATCGACACCGACGATATTCACGAGCAAGCGCAGCAGTTCATGAGCCACGTGATGCCGGACATGGTGCAGCGGGTAAAACGCTACCGCGACGAAGTACCACTGTTCTCGCGCTTCCAGATCGAACACCAGATCGAGACCGCTTACTCGCGCACGGTACCGTTGCCATCCGGCGGCGCGATTGTTGTGGATCACACCGAAGCCCTGGTATCCATTGATGTCAACTCGGCGCGTGCGACGCGCGGTTCCGACATTGAAACCACCGCCTTCAATACCAACCTCGAAGCGGCGGAGGAAGTCGCACGTCAGCTACGCCTGCGTGACCTCGGTGGCCTGATCGTGATCGACTTCATCGACATGGAGAGCACGAAAAACCAGCGCGAGATCGAGAACCGCTTGAAAGATGCGCTGCACTACGATCGCGCTCGCGTTCAGATGGGCAAGATTTCGCGATTTGGCCTGATGGAGCTGTCGCGTCAGCGTCTGCGCCCATCGCTATCCGAGGGTAGCCATGTCACCTGCCCGCGCTGTAACGGCACTGGTCATATCCGAGACACAGATTCGTCGGCCTTGCAAGTGCTTCGCATCATCCAAGAAGAGGCCATGAAAGAAAACTCGGCCGCGATTCATGTGCAGGTACCGGTCGATGTAGCGGCCTTCCTGCTCAACGAAAAGCGTGGCGAGATACTGAAAATCGAGACACGTCACCGCGTGACCGTGATCCTCATCCCTAACAAGCATCTCGAGACACCGCATTACAAGCTTGAGCGCATCAAGCATGATGATCCGCGCCTGGACGATCTGCAGGCCAGCTACAAGATGGCCGAGGAAGGCGATACCGACATCGGCTACAGCAAGCGTAAAGCCGAGGAAGCGAAACCGCGTCAGGAGGCGATGGTCAAGAGCATCACCCCGGATCGTCCGGCCCCTATCGTCGAGCGCAAGGCCGAGCCCGTCAAAGTCACGCCGACCGACGAAGCCGCAGCCGAAGGTTTCCTGTCACGCCTGTTCGGCTTGTTCCGAAAAAAATCGAGCGCCCCAGCCGAGCCCGAGACTGCCAAGCCAGCGGTACGAGAACGCGCCGAACGTGGCGAACGAGGTGGCCGGAATCGTCGCGGACGTGGACGTGGTCGTGACCGCGATGAGCGTAGCGCTGAAGCTAAGCCCGCCAAGGAAGCTGCACCGAAAGTCGCCAAAGAACCCAAAGAGGCTAAAGAGCAGCGTCAGCCAAAGCAAGGCCGTGAGCCGCGTGAGTCCCGTGAGCTACCTGAAGCAGCAGAAGCAAAGCGTGAACGTCCACCTCGGCCACCGCGTCCCGAACGCAAGCAGGAACAAGACGCGAAACCTGCCGAGCAGCACCCGCAGGCTGCGTTGCAGCTTGGCATTGGCGCTGAAGTCGCCGAGGAAACCGCAGCAGGCGTGCCACCCTCAACCGAACTCGAGGGCGGTGAAGAGCAACAGCGTCGTCGCCGTCGTCGCGGTGGTCGTAACCGTAATCGTCGTGATCGCGATCAGGTTACCGGTGAGTCAGGCAACACCGAGCACACGCTCAGTGGCGAACAGGCGGTTGCCGCTGACGAAGCAACGCATCGAGACCATGTGCCTTCTGAAGTGCCAGTGGTGGGTATCGAGCCACCGTGGTACGAGACACCACGACCCGACACCGAGAGTCATGTCGCGGACACTGTGATCAAGCCCGTCACCGAGCAGCCCGTGTGGGTTCATGCAACGACCACTGATCATGCTGGGTCCACCGAAGTACCCGTGGTGACCGATGCCGAGCCGACCGGCGTGCCCAGTGCGTCGATAGTATCGGACGTGCATGCTGCGCCAGAGGTACAGGTGACTGACACCACGCCGGTGACTGACACCGTGCAGGCCGAGCCGTTGGCGCCGATCATGGTGCAGGCACCTGTCGTGACACCACCTGCACCTCCAGCGCCGGCGCCAGCACCCGCGGCGAGTGTTGATATCGAGGCCATGCTGCGTGCCGCAGGATTGCAAATGACCGAGACTGATCCGGACCGTCTGCGTGTTGTGCAGGCCGAGCAGACAACGGCTGCGCCTGCGCCACGTGCGCCGCGCGAACGCAAGCCAGCACCTGTCGTTTCCAGCGAGCCCTTGCAGCAGGTAGAGACCCGGCACTGATTGGTGTCGCCGAATAAAAAACCCGCCCTGATCCGGCGGGTTTTTTCTTTTCGTCTCAGCTCAACAATGACCCGCCTGATCGCGGGCCGGATATCCCTAATACGGTTTAAAGTATCACCAGAGATTTTTAGGAGACAAACCTCATGTACGAACTGAAAGTCGATGGCATGACCTGCGGCGGCTGCGCTGCCAGTGTGAAGCGGGCTGTTCAGACGCTGGATGCAAATGCGAATGTGGATGTC
>CAZLJL010000148.1:0-4792 GCA_964559785.1 uncultured Bifidobacterium sp. | reverse complement strand
AGTTTGGTGATGGTGTAATTGTGAATATCGAAGGCAGTGGCACGCAGGCGCGTGCCCATATTAACTTCGGGCGCAACGGGATGAAGCTGCTCGATTTGGGTGTGGCGAAGTTGGATCGCGCTCAGTAGGTCACTGGATTCGAATCTGATCGCGCAGTATTCTACCCAAGCCGGGTAACTGAAAGATCAAGTCTGAACAACCATTACTGAAGATTATCCACAATCCGTGAAAGATCGTGTGCGTCAGTCCATCCGAAAACGTGTACGGTGGTGCCGCGGCTGCTGATTTCTTTGTTATCACTATCTACTACTTGCTTCATTACTGTTGGGATCAAATTGATATTGAAGTTTTTTCCAAGTTGACTACTCTGCTGATGAATATTCTTGAAGGCACTCGTTAGCGAATTGCTTTGTATCGCAGGTTTGAAACCCCTCAAGCGCTGTGCAAATGTTTCTAATTTTTGTAGAAATTTTTCTTGCTTAGTTTTCGGTTCACTAGTCGGTCGGTAGTACACGTCGATGGTCTTGAGGGCGCCATCTGTCTTTGTTTTTGCGACGAATTGGCCGACAGATAAATCATCAATCTTTGCCACGTTTGCGGGCATATGAATGTTGACGTGATAAGTCATCGTGCATCTCCAAAGAGAAGTTAAAAAAATCAACGAGCGTTTTCTTCAAGGAAAGAAACGTTAACCGTTGTTAAAAAATCACAGTTTTTGATTGCTACAGGCTTTTCGCCAAAGCGAAGTGATTCTTGGATGTACGTTACTTCAGTGGGAAGATTGTTCCGGCCGTTCAAACACGGCGGTATAGGTGGGATAGAAGGAGCAATACATCACGATGGTGAGAATCACCGACAGCGGCATCAGCAGCATGATGGTGACCAGGGTCTTGCCGAGAAGTAAGCTGAGTAGGGCGCTGATGATCGCAGGTGCTGCAATCCCGATCATCACCCAGCCTAGGGAGTAGGCAAGGAAGGCTCTGCCGGAGCGGTGTACTGCGAAGAAGCTGTAGAAAATCGCCTTGAACAAGCCCATCCGCTGCCAAGTGGCGAGCGGTGCCGCATGCCAAAAACCCATTGCGAACGGCAGATACACCAAGGCAGAGAACAGCATGGCGAGCGGCAGTTCGTCGGTGGCGATCTGCTTTTCGTCGTCCGGCTTGATCTGGCCCGACAGTAGCTTCCAAAATGTACCGCCATCGATTAGCGAGGATGCGCCGATCGCGAGCATTGCTGCCAGCAGGTAAAGTGCACCCAGGCTCAGCAGTGTCCCCAAGGCGGGCGATCGAAACGCAGTTAGTAGCAGGGATGGCTTGACCTTGCGGTCAGCTTCGATATCAACGCAGGCCTGCATGAAGGCCATGGTAAATGCGGGTACCAGCAGCAGCGGCAATAACTGTCCGATGACCGGGATCAGTGACAGCGAGAACATCAGCAGCATGTACAGCAGGAACAGCATAGATAGCTCGGAGGGTTGACGCCGGAACAGGGCGAAGCCTTGTCGTATCCAACCGATGCCATCCTTTGCTGCGAGATTGTCCATCAGCCCAGCCCCTCGACAGGGTGGAGGATGCGATGTCGCAAGATACGCTCGAAATGCGTCGGGTCGTGCGGGGTCAGCATCTCTGCCTCGCGCGGCAGATAGAAGTCGTACAGCCGCGAAATCCAGAAGCGTAGTGCCGCTGCGCGTAGCATGGCGGGCCAGGCCTGGATTTCTTCTGGTGTGAATGGCCGCACTGCATGGTAGGCATCCAGCAGCGCGCGCACGCGCGCGGGGTCTGTGGCCCCGCTGTCGAGATCAATGCACCAGTCATTCACTGTGACGGCGACGTCGAATAACCAGCGGTCGCAACCGGCAAAATAGAAATCGAAGAAGCCCGACAGCTGTTCACCATCAAACATCACGTTATTTCGGAACAGATCGGCATGAACCGGCCCGTTGGGTAAAGCTGGGTAGATCGTCGATGCCGCAAAGGTCTCTTGAAACTGCATCTCTGCGCGCAATAGCTGCTGGTTGTCATCCGTCAGGTAGGGCAGCACGATCGGGGTTGTTTCGCGCCACCAGCTTAAGCCGCGCAGGTTAGGCTGGTAGAGCGGATAGTCTTGCGCCGCCACATGCATGCGCGCCAGCATCGCCCCTACTTGAGTGCAATGTGCCGGTTTCGGTGCCGGGACCCAGTCGCCATGCAGTCGGCTGACGATGGCGGCCGGCTTGCCATGCAGTGAATGCAGAATTTCACCCTGATTATCAGCCAGGGGTGCCGGCACCAACACATCCCGCTCAGCCAGATGGCGCATCAGGTTCAAATAAAACGGCAGCTGCGTGAAGCTGAGCTTTTCGAAAATCGTGAGTACGTACTCGCCACGATCGGTAAACAGAAAAAAATTACTGTTCTCGATGCCGGACGAAATGCCCTGAATGGATCGCACTGCACCGATCGGAAACTTGGCTGTCCAGGGAATGATCTCGTCCAGCGAGACCGGGGTGAATACTGCCATGGTGACTATAAAAATGCCCGGCGGCGCCGGGCGCAGAATTCATCGATTTGGTGGAGGCATGGCGCCACGGTCGTCCACAGGCTTGGACCGGAATTGAATAATCTCCCACGTCGCCGCACGTCCCCCTTCCTGATAGTACGGGATCTGCTCAGCTGGCGTGACATGGTAAGTATTGTCGCCCCGTTGTACGCGCACCGAGGTGACGGCGTTTTGTTCGCGGATTTGCGTGATCTTGGTTCGCCCGTCCGGGATGAGGCTGCCGGCGTAGGGATCATCCAGCGGGTTTTCCGCCAAGGCGCCGGTCGACAAAATTGATAACACGGCACCAACACTGATCAGCCGGGACTGTCGCAGTAGAGCAGCTAGCAATTCCATCGTAATCCTCGCAGTGAGCGCCACCCTTCGAGCGCGGTAAACCTCATTCTAACAAACCATGCTTCAGCTAACGCGGACCTCGGGCAAGCCTGAATCGCGCTCACCCCGGCCGCTTATGGGCTCCCAAGCGGCTGTAGTTTAGCCAGGATCGCGCCTTGACCCGGCCTGAACCGGCCAATTACGCCCGGGAACTCTGCGATAATCAAAACGATGAACAAGACCTTGTTGTTGGTGGATGGCTCGAGCTATCTGTACCGAGCCTTTCATGCGATGCCGGATTTGCGCAACTCAGACGGTGTGCCCACGGGTGCGATCTACGGCATGATCAATATGCTGCGTCGGCTGCGCCAAGATTTTGCCGCCGACCATATCGCCTGCGTGTTTGATGCCAAGGGTAAAACCTTCCGCGACGATATGTACCCCGAGTACAAGGCGCACCGGCCATCGATGCCGGAGGACTTGGCGAGGCAAATAGAACCCATTCATGAAGTCGTGCGCGCACTTGGCTGGCCGATCCTGATGGTGGAGGGTATTGAAGCCGATGATGTGATCGGCACACTGGCCACCGAGGCAACCGCGCTCGGCTTGAAGACCATTATCTCAACGGGTGACAAAGACTTAGCGCAACTAGTGAATGATCAGGTCACCTTGGTCAACACCATGAGCAATGAGACTTTGGACCGCAACGGTGTGGTTGGCAAATTTGGTGTGCCGCCCGAGCGTATTGTGGATTACCTCACCTTGGTCGGCGATACCGTGGATAACGTCCCCGGCGTTGAGAAGGTGGGCCCTAAGACAGCGGTCAAGTGGTTATCGCAATACGACAGCCTCGATGGCGTGATTGCACATGCCAATGAGATTGGCGGTGTGGTCGGCGAAAATCTGCGCAAGGCGCTCGACTGGTTACCCCTTGCACGTCAGCTAGTCACCGTGAAGTGTGATTGTGATTTGTCCGGGCATCATGAATCAGTTCTAGCCTCGTTGCAGCAGAGCGCAGAAGACAAACTGGCGCTGAAAGCCTTTTTCGAAAAAATGGGTTTTCGGACTTGGCTGCGGGAATTGAATGCATCGCTCGCTGCTGGCAATGAAACAACAGCCAATGGCGAATCTGGTGCCTTATTCGCAGCGCACGCCGCAGATGAAAATGAAACACCCTCAGTACCAGCAGCACCGGTGCAGAAACACTATGAGGCTATTTTCACCGATACGCAGTTGGATCAATGGATTGAAAAAATCAATGCTGCTGCGCTTACGGCAGTAGATACTGAGACCACCTCACTCGATGCCTTGCGGGCAGAGCTGGTCGGTATTTCGCTCTGCTGCGAGCCTGGTGTGGCAGCGTACATTCCGGTAGCGCATCGCTATCCGGGCGCACCAGCGCAGTTGTCGCGTGAGCATGTACTGGCCAAGCTCAAGCCTTGGCTGGAAGATGCCACCAAGCCAAAGGTGGGGCAGCACCTGAAGTATGACTGTCATGTACTTCAAAACTACGGTGTTCAAGTGCAGGGGATTGCGCACGACACACTACTGGAATCGTATGTGGTGGAGTCGCATCGTAGCCATGACATGGACAGCCTCGCGCTGCGTTGGTTAAACCGAAAAACCATCAGCTATGTCGAGATTTGCGGTAAAGGGGCTGCCGAGATTGGCTTTGATGAAGTCGATATCGAGCGTGCTACGGAATATGCCGCTGAAGATGCCGACATCACTTTCCAGCTGCACCAAACACTCTGGCCCAAAATCGACAAGGTCGATGGGCTGCGTTTCATTTATCAAAGCATCGAGCTACCAACCGCGCGTGTACTGCAGCGGATTGAGCGCAATGGGGTATTCATTGATATTCAACGTCTGCAAGCGCAATCCCACGAGCTAGGCACTAAGCTGCTGCAACTAGAGCAGCAGGCGTATGAGCTGGCCG
>CAZLJL010000147.1:0-4797 GCA_964559785.1 uncultured Bifidobacterium sp. | reverse complement strand
GTTGGCTTCATGATCGCCGATAACGATATGGACCTGATGACCGCAAGGCTGCATATCTGGCACACCGCATGGTTGCTGGATAAAGGCGAGAAATGCAATTTCGAATCTAGCCGCGCCAAGGTAGTTTGCTCTGAGGCGGAGTGGCGCGTCGTTGATCGTGCGGTACAGATCATGGGCGGTATGGGCGTAACGAATGAGAGCGCCGTCATGCGTATCTTTACCGATATGCGTGCTTTCCGTATTTATGATGGTCCCAGCGAAGTACATCGCTGGAGCATGGCACGTAAGCTGGCAGCGGGAACCAAGGCATGAGTGGATTTGATGCATTAACGCGCTCGCTCAGATTGGATGGCAAGCGCGCACTGGTGACCGGTGCCTCGAGTGGTTTCGGTGCACATTTCGCGCAATTACTGGCCAGTGCCGGTGCCGAGGTTGTTCTCGCCGCACGACGCACTGATAAATTACTGTCGCTCGCGGATAGCTTGCGTGCACAGGGTGCCAAAGTTTCAGCCGTCGCATTGGATGTCTCATCCAAAGACAGTGTGCACGCTTGTTTCGATCAGACCGGTCCCTGTGACATCGTGATCAATAATGCGGGCATCACAGTGACACGTGGCTTGTTGGATCAGACCGAAGATGATTGGGACAGCGTGATCGATACCAATCTCAAAGGGGGATGGTTAGTTGCGACCGAAGCGGCGCGTCGTTTGCGCGATGCGGGTCGTGGCGGTAGTTTCGTCAACATTGGCTCGGTGCTCGGCGAGCGCGTTGCAGCCGGTGTCGCGCCCTATGCAATCTCCAAGGCAGGCGTCGTACAAGCGACTAAGGTGATGGCGCTGGAATTGGCGCGTTACAAGATTCGCGTCAATGCCTTGTTGCCAGGGTATGTGATCACGGATTTAAACCGCGATTTCCTCGAAAGCGAGCCCGGGCAAAAATTACGTATGCGCATACCCTCGCGTGAGTTTGTACAAATCACCGATCTGAACGCCCCTTTGCTCATGCTGGTATCCGATGCTGGTGCCGGGATGACAGGTGCGTGTATTGCGGTGGATCGTGGCCATTTAGTGAGCACGCTATGAGTCCCGAGCGACAAGCGCAACTGCAAGCATGGTTGCAGGCGCAAGGGTATATTGGCTCGGCCTCACTTGAGGTGACCCGGCTCACGGGTGGTCAGTCGAATCCAACGTATTTACTGAGCAGTGGCGAGCAGCGGTGGGTGCTGCGCAAGCAGCCGGATGGACCCCTGCTGAAGTCTGCGCATGCGATTGATCGCGAGTATCGCGTTATTGCT
Source organism: uncultured Bifidobacterium sp. (assembly GCA_964559785.1). Taxonomy (GTDB): domain Bacteria; phylum Pseudomonadota; class Gammaproteobacteria; order Burkholderiales; family Burkholderiaceae_D; genus Pernthalerella. The sequence goes on along the minus strand of CAZLJL010000147.1, from coordinate 3,503 downwards.
GCGCTACGCGACAGCACAGTGCCAGTGCCACGTGCGCTCGCTTGGTGTGACGACATCGACATTGTCGGTACACCTTTCTACCTGATGGACTATCTTGACGGTAGAGTATTCGTCGATCAGTCCTTGCCCAAGGCGAGCAATGCCGAGCGCGAAGCGATCTACCGTGAGATGAATCGCGTCATTGCAGCACTCCATGAGCTTGATCCTGACCAACTTGGTTTATCCGATTTCGGTCGACGGGAAGGCTTTGTCGCGCGCCAAATCGACCGTTGGTCACGTAATTTGCAGTCCTCACCGCTACCACCGAGTGATGATATGCACTTCATGATGACCTGGCTGCCCCAGCACCTACCAGCGCAGACACGAAGCGCGCTGATTCATGGCGACTACCGACTGGATAATTTGATTTTTCATCCGACCGAGCTGCGCGTGATCGGCGTCTTGGATTGGGAGCTGTCAACGCTGGGCGACCCGATGTCTGACTTTGCGTATCACTGCATGAGCTGGCATATACCGCACGACCTATGGCGCGGCATTGGCGGCTTGGACCTGCGTACGCTGGGTATTCCTGATGAGGCAAGTTATCGACGGTGGTATCTGCAGCGGGTAAGCGGCGAGGCGGCGATTGATGAAGCGACCTGGCGCTTTTATTTGGGCTTTAACTTGTTTCGCATGTCTGCCATCTTGCATGGCATTGCCGAGCGCGCCCAGCAGGGTAACGCTAATGCTGATGATGCAGTCGCCACCGGGCGCAAGGCAGTGCCGCTGGCAGCACTCGCGCGCCGAATGGTCGAAATGGCCTAGGTATTACACCGGGCTGCATAGCGCTCGTACGCTAGAATCAGCATCTGCATCAACCGATGTTTGATCAAAGCCTCAAACGTGAATAACCCGATTTCCGAGCGCATCGATACCTTCTGCCGCCAGCGGCGCGTGCAGGCGAGTTCGCTGATTGTTACCCTATTTGGTGATGCGGTACTGCCGCGCGGTGGCCGTGTCTGGTTGGGTAGTCTGATTCGTCTACTGGAGCCGGTGCAACTGAGTGAGCGATTGGTGCGTACTTCGGTATTTCGCTTGGTCAAAGATGGCTGGCTCAGCGCGGAGACTGTGGGTCGACGTGCCAACTATGCACTGACCCCCTGGGGGCGCCGCCGTTTCGAAGAAGCTTCCAGCCAGATCTACGCCACGCGTGCGCCAGTCTGGGATCGGCGCTGGCGCATGATGTTGGTGGTGGGCGAGCTGAGTAGTCGGCAACGCGAGCAACTACGTCGTACCTTATTCTGGAAAGGTTTTGGGCTGATCGGGCCAAACTGCTTCATTCATCCCGGTGTCCAGCTCGGTGAAGTGATTGATGCGCTATCTGCAGAGGGCTTGCAGAACTTGCTCCCACAATTGGTTCCGATGATGGCCGCAGATGTTCAGTCGACGCTCGCAGCATCGGATGCAGATCTGGTGGCGCGTGCCTGGGACCTTAGCGCACTCGGTCAATCCTATGCAGAGTTTGTGTCGCTGTACGCGCCGATTCTTGCCTACACCAGAGACACTTCAGTCGCCGACGATGAGCAAGCATTCTTGCTGCGTATGCTGTTGATTCATGACTATCGGCGCTTACTCTTGCGCGACCCGGAGTTGCCGGATGCCTTGCTACCGAAAGATTGGTCAGGGCGGCAGGCGAGATTGCTGTGCAAGGAGTTATACAAGCGGCTGGAGGTGGCATCGGAGCGTCACCTCGATCACATACTTCGGTTGGCAGACGGTGCTTCATTAGTACGGGATAGCGCCTTGGCAGGCAGATTCCCCGAACAGGATATCCTCACTACTGGAGTGTCCTAGCTGCTGCCGCGGTAGTGCTGAGATTTAGCCAAAATGAGTGGCTCAAGTGGTGTGTTGATCTTCCGGAGTCCCACCACGCTGCGTGACGGGCGAAAGCTCAATTCCTAGCGTGCGCTGAACAATGAATCGAGGTCGGCGCTTTGACTCCATATAGGTGCGGCCGAGGTACTCGCCGAGAACGCCAATGCCTATCAGTTGTACGCCACCCAAAAACAGGATTGCCACCATGATGGACGGATAGCCAGGCACCTCATTGCCAAAAAATATTTTTTCGATGCTGAGTCTTACTGCCCAGATAAAGGCGAACCCGGCGACAGCGAAACCGAAGTAACTCCATACTCTAAGTGGCAGCGTACTGGACGAGGTAATGCCCTCGAGTGCAAGACGCCAAAGTCGGAAAACATTAAACTTCGAGCTGCCGTGAGTTCTTGAGCGTCTGGTGTACGGGATGATGCTGGTTTTGAAGCCTACCCAAGAAAAAACTCCCTTCATGAATAGCTGGGTCTCGGGCAACTGGAGAATAGTGTCGACTACTTTACGAGACAGAAGCCGGAAGTCGCCCACGTTCTCGTTGATCTTTTGCTCTGCCAGTAGATTAATGGTTTTATAGAACAGGCCGGCACTCAGGCGCTTGGAAAAAGATTCCTGTTGACGATCCGTGCGCTGCGCGAGGACGACATCAAAACCCTTGAAGTAGTGCTGCAACATCTCCGGTATCAAGTCCAACGGATCTTGCAGATCAACGTCGAAGGGTATGGCGACATCGCCACGACAGAAACTCAGGCCTGCCATCAATGCGGGCTCTTTGCCAAAATTGCGAGACAACTGCACCAGCTTGATACGGTCATCGGACCGTAACAGCGCTTCAATTTTTGCGACGGTCTGATCGCTACTGCCGTCATCAATGAACACCAGCTCGAAGCGGACATGGTCCGGCAGCGTCAGTCGTGTGACTTCCTCATAGAAATGATCAACCGCAGCTTCTTCGTTGAAGACGGGGAGGATGAAGGACAACAAACATGGGTCGGCAGGCATTGGCGTCATGGTCATCGGTACTTCCGTGCCCTCGGACGTTTCGGAGTGCGAATCATATCGCACACTACGTCACCGCTCATCAAAACTCAAGCTCACACGGGTGCTCAGCGCACGCGCCTGGCAGCTCAGCACAAAACCCTGCGCCATTTCATCGGCTTCCAGTGTGAAGTTCTTATCCATGCTGACTTCGCCCTCCAGCAGCTTGGCGCGGCAGGTGCAGCACACGCCGCCTTTGCAGGCGTAGGGTAGGTCAAGCCCGGCCTCCAGCGCTGCATCGAGCAGGTGCTCGTCGGCACTGACGGCAATCTCATGGTGCTTGCCATCGAGTACCACAGTGAGCGCGATATTTTTATTTTCCGGTTTCTCTTGAGCGTATCGGTCGGTATTGGCTTGCACCTTGGTAGCGACCGTTGGGCCGGAGGTAAAGCGTTCGGCATGCACTCGGTCCGCGGGAACACCAGCGTCGATGAGCGCGGTTTCGGTCTCAATAATCATCGCCTCCGGCCCGCAGATGAATACCTCGTCCATGCTCCTGACGGGGAGTAATGCGGCAATCATGGCGCGCACCTTGTCGCCATCAATCCGACCTTGCAGCAACGCGACCTCTTGCGCTTGCCGCGACAGCACATGAATCA
>CAZLJL010000146.1:0-4814 GCA_964559785.1 uncultured Bifidobacterium sp. | reverse complement strand
GCTGTCATTGACCGAGCGGTGCATGAGCTTTACTCCACCGGCTACCTGCACAACCATGCGCGCATGTGGCTTGCCAGCTATGTCATCCATTTGCGTAAGGTACATTGGCGCGCTGGCGCCGACTGGATGTTTGCACATCTGCTCGATGGGGACCTCGCATCGAATCACCTTTCATGGCAGTGGGTCGCGGCCACTTTCAGCAGCAAGCCTTACCTGTTCAATGCAGAGAATGTCGCGCGCTACGCGCCAGCGGACTGGCACTGCGCAGGCAGTGTGCTGGATACTAGCTATGAACAGCTGGATCAGATCGCGCGCAGTGATCAAACAATCACTATTTCACCATCACTGCTAGGTATGGCTGAACCTGAATTACTATTGAAGCCTCCGGCGCATTCATCAGTAAATATTGCACGGGCCGATCGTGTCCGGCTAGTGCATCCATGGATGCTGGCCGACCAGCCATTCGAAGGACAGCGCATCGGCGTGATCCACCTGCCCTTCCATACGCAATTTCCCTGGTCGGCGCTGCGCTGGCGCTTCGTGATAAAAAGACTAGAGGCAATCACGGACACCGTGTTCGTTGGCGACCTCAATGAATTGAAAGACATGCTTTCCGAAACGCCGTCTGTTGAATCAGTAGCCTCGCTGAACCCCGGCTACGATGCGCTACTTCCCCAGCTGTGCACACAGCTCATGGATGCGCCGCGTCAGTTTGCTAATCCTTCCAAGACCTGCCGCTCGTTTTCTGCATTCTGGTCGCAATGTACCGAAGCCTACCCACAACGAGGATGGCATCGATGAAGCTGGGTGTGGTCTGGTTCAAACGTGATCTGCGCGTATTCGATCATGCGCCACTCGTCGAAGCTGCGAAACACCGGCAGGTACTGCCACTCTACATTTACGAACCCACCCTGATCCGCGCGCCTGATTACGCGACTCAGCATATTTGCTTCATCAATGAATGCTTGGTCGAGCTTGATCAAGCCTTGTCCGCCCGCGGCAGCCCGCTGCTTGCACAATATGGCGAAGCGACCGCTATCTTCCAACGTGTACTTGATGCATTTGGTCCATTTGAACTGTACTCGCATGAAGAAACTGGCAATGCTTTGAGTTACGAGCGCGACAAGCGCGTCGCTGAATGGTGCCGAGCTAACGGTATTATTTGGAGAGAGTTTCCGTCGAATGGCGTCGTCCGCAAACTCAGCTCGCGAGACGAGTGGTCGGATATCTGGATGCAGCGCATGAAGCCTGCGCCACTTCCTGCACCGGATTTTTTAGGTAAACCTGAAGGCACACTATCACCGAATGGCATCATGCAACCCCACTGGATGGGCATGCCGGATAGCGATAAGCCACTGCGGCAAAAAGGTGGCCGCAAACAAGCGGTACAGCAGTTAAAAAATTTTCTTGGTCAGCGTCTGCAACATTATCGCTACGGCATGTCGAGCCCACTCTCCGCGGCGGATTTATGCTCACGGCTTTCGCCCCATATTGCTCACGGGAGCGTGTCGATCAAAGAGCTAGTTCACAAGGTCTGGAAAACCCGCGCCGAGCTAAATGCCATGCCGCCCCACGTCAAACCCAAAGGTGTACTGGAGGGTTTGAAGTCATTCGAGAGCCGCTTGCATTGGCGTTGCCACTTCGTACAAAAACTCGAATCCGAACCCGACATCGAGATGCACAACATGCATCGCGGGTTCGATGGTTTGCGCGAGCCACACTTCAATCGCGACTATTTCGATCGCTGGCGTAAAGCAGAAACCGGCCTGCCGCTGATAGATGCCTGCATGCGCATGCTGGCCGAGACCGGCTGGATCAATTTTCGGATGCGCGCACTGCTGGTCAGCTTCTCTAGCTACCAACTATGGAACCACTGGCGCGAACCAGCGCACCATTTGGCGCGTGAATTCCTTGACTATGAGCCGGGCATTCACTACTCGCAGATTCAAATGCAGTCGGGTGTCACAGGTATTAATACACTGCGAATCTACAACCCGGTGAAGCAGGCACAAGATCAAGACCCTGAGGGCGAGTTCGTAAAGCGCTGGCTACCTGCGCTCGTGAATGTGCCGAAAGAATTCATCTTCGAGCCATGGACCATGCCAGAGGGGCTACAGCAACAAATCGGCGTGATCATCGGTGATACCTATCCGGAGCCCGTCGTTGATCATTTAGCGACGGCACGCCACGCGCGCGAAGTCATGTGGGCGCTTCGGCGTGAGCCCGAAACGCGTGCAGAAGCACGGCGGGTGTTCGACAAGCACGGAAGTCGGAATCCCGCACGCGAGGGCGGTCGACCATCAAAGTCGAAGAAAAAGTCTTCTGAACTAAAAAAGGAAGAGCCCAAGCCAACACCACAGCTTTCGTTGGGCCTCGAATGAGGTTGCAATGCTAAGAGGCGTACTGGCGGCAGGTACGGCTTTTACGCTGTGGGGCGTGTTCCCGCTCTATCTGCGCCTGATGAAGCAAGTGCCGTCGCTGGAAATTCTTTCGCATCGAGTACTTTGGTCGGTTGTTCTGTTGTTGAGCTTTCTCGCGATTCGACGACAGTGGGACTGGCTTGCATCGGTACGCGCGCGCCCGCGTATTTTGCTGACTTTTGTCGCCAGTGCATTAATGCTTTGCACTAACTGGGTTGTCTATATCTGGTCCGTCAATCACGACCACATCATCGACGCTAGTCTGGGTTATTTCATCACCCCGCTGTTCAATGTGTTGTTTGGTATCGGCCTGGGAGAGCGCTTACGCTTGACTCAATGGCTCGCCGTTGCGCTCGCAGCATGCGGTGTCGTGTGGCTGACCGTCAACGCTGGGCAGTTACCTTGGATAGGTTTGGTGATTGCTGTCACGTTCAGCTTGTACGGCTTGCTACGCAAAACCGCAGCGCTCGGCGCACTCGAAGGGCTAAGTATCGAAACACTCGTATTGCTACCGGCAGCTGCCTTGTTTCTACTTTTGCCGAATGCCGGTTCGTCACACGCGTTTGGCAATGATGCCACCCTCACGCTGCTGTTGATATCCGCCGGGCCAGTGACCGCGATACCGCTGCTGATGTTTGCCTATGGCGCTCGTCGTATTCCGCTGTCGCTGGTTGGTCTATTGCAGTACATCGGCCCTAGCATCCAACTGTTGATCGGTGTGTGGCTATTCAGCGAGCCCTTTGGCGGGCACAAACTTGCCGGCTTTGTGCTGATTTGGTCAGGATTACTTATTTATACAGGCGAGACACTGGCACGCGGCCTAATGATGCGCTCTGATCAGCTGGATAAAAAATCGCCTGGTAATTACCAGGCGAAGTTGAACTAGACCACCAACCATCATCGGTTACGGCGAAATACTTAGCTGTTTATTTTTTTCAATGTCTCATGAAACAGTTGACTCGACTGATTAGGTACATTTGCGATAGCCTGATTCAGAAAGCTCGTAAAGGTTTGCTTTAATCTTCCACTCAGTTGAACGCTCGACATCGCATTGCCGATGAAATTGGCAGTCTTGAAAGAAACATTTAGGTGATTTGGGTTATTCCAATCTAAAACTTTATGTTTGAATAATTCTGACAACCCTTCACAAAGGTTATCAACAGCCACAGGATCAACATATCCTCTGGACGACTCATGGTGACTTACCCGATACTCGGTCATTAGATCCGAGTTAAAAAAATTTCCAAGCTTTACAGTCAAATCTGTTTTGTCAATCCAGGGCTGGTTTGCTTGGTTTACAAACAAAAGATGGCCATTTTTGATCATGCGCCCAAGCTGCATTACCAGCTTGCAGAGCTGCCGTGTATCAAAGGATGGCACCGGGGCATTTAGTAAGCGATCAATCGCACGCCATTCAATTCTTGAGTAGGAGCGATCATCGGATGGCGGGGCACGGTGCGCAAGCAATGCGGCTCTTACACTGTTTCGCTGCGCCGGACCTACCCGCACTTTAATGTTGTATTCGGCTCCTGTACGCAGCCAAGTGAAAAATGCCAACTCATTGCCAACGCTAACCTGGCCGCACTCGAGAAGTCGTGCTTTATGAACTGATTGAGTCATATTGAATGTCACCCTCTCAATAGCCGGGAGCAGGTACGACCAGTGGTCCTCTGTAAAAACATGGTGCGTTTTATCAATCCCTACCACAGACTTTAGACCGTAGCTTATAGTTGCTACCTGGCTGATGCTTAGGTTTTCATTAGAAAAAAAGTTACCGCTTTCTGATTTGGCCTTATCAAAGAACTCCACGATTTTCTCGGCTAGCTGATTCTTAATAGAGCCAGATTTGGGGCCTTGCATAGCCTCCTTAAAAGCTATACTTTCTTGAAGAGATTTGAGCGATTTATTGACTCGGATAAAGCCATCAAAGCTGGGCTTTAACTGAAACTCATCGATCTCGTTTATCACATCAACCATCGGGGGTACTACCTCGCTGGCAATCTCGGCATACGAATCGATAAGGGCATCTGGAGTAAGTGCCGCCGATGAAGTCGATGAAGTCGATGTGGTCGACCAGCTAGCCGAACCAGCCAATGGGGTAGATGAGGTCGATGAAGTTGACGAGCTTGACGAGCTCAAGTCAATAGGCTGCAGAAAGTCCCGGCCGCCAAGACGGGGGGCACTTGCGTTAGCTTTGGGTCTTGTGGTCATCACTGGCTGGGAGCGTTCATTATTGCCTTCTGAGCGGGGGGGCGTGTTCGATCCTTGGCTCGCTTGCTGACTCGCTGACGATAAACTCGGAAAGTTCTTATCCGTGTATTGGAGTTGGTAGTTTGGTCTCATGATCTTAGGAAACAAGTTGATGGAAATGTCCGTCAAACGAACACATCGATC
>CAZLJL010000145.1:0-4828 GCA_964559785.1 uncultured Bifidobacterium sp. | reverse complement strand
CGCGCGTCCCACCCTGCCAACCTGTTAATCGGCCTTCTCATGCAAACCGGCCAAGCGAGTAATGACACCCCTGCTCAGGTTTCCCTGCCGGAAGCGATGCGCTACTGGCTGCGTCTGGGTCTGATCAGTTTTGGTGGGCCGAGTGGCCAGATCGCGCTCATGCATGATGAATTAGTCGAAAAAAAACGCTGGATTTCCGAGCAGCGTTTCCTGCATGCGCTCAACTACTGCATGCTGCTGCCCGGACCCGAGGCGATGCAACTGGTCACCTACATCGGCTGGCTCATGCACCGCTCTGTGGGTGGCATCATAGCTGGCTGCCTGTTCGTACTGCCCTCACTGCTCATCATGATCGCGCTCAGTTGGGTCTATCTGGCCATGGGCGATGTCCCGGTGATCGCTGGCATCCTTTATGGCATAAAGCCAGCGGTCGTCGCACTGGTGCTGGCAGCGGCTTGGCGTATCGGGTCGCGTAGTCTGCACAACCGCTGGCTACTATCGGTCGCCGTACTGGCCTGCGTGCTGATCAGTTTTGTAAAGCTTCCCTTCCCCGCCGTCATCGGCATCGCAGCGCTGTTGGGCGCGGTCGGTGCGCGCTACGCACCCAACCTCTTCGTCGCCGAGACCAATACGGCGGCGAGCGACACGCATACATCCAGCGCTCTGATTAATGACGATAGCCCACCGCCCGTGCATGGCGCGCTTCAATGGCGTGCACTACTTCGTACTATCGGGATCGGTGTTGCGCTCGGCGCCCTGCTACTAGTAGTGCTGAACCTCTTGCTCGGCTGGCGTAATCCGCTGGTACAAATGGGCTGGTTTTTTACGAAAGCGGCGCTCCTCAGTTTCGGTGGCGCATACGCAGTGCTGCCCTATGTTTACCAAGGCGCAGTCGATCACTTCGGCTGGTTGAGCGCAACCCAGATGATCGACGGCCTCGCGCTGGGCGAGACCACACCCGGCCCGCTGATCATGATCGTCGCTTTTGTCGGCTTCGTTGGCGGCTGGACGCAAGAGGTTTTCGGGCCGTTTGCCTTGTTCTGGGCCGGTTGTGCCGGTGCGTTGGTGGCGACGGTGTTTACCTTCCTGCCCAGTTTCGTGTTCATTCTGGCGGGCGCACCGCTGGTCGAGGCAACCCGGGGTAATCTGCGACTAAGCGCGGTATTGGGCGCGATCAGTGCCGCCGTGGTGGGGGTGATCGTCAGCCTCGGCGCGCTGTTTGCGGCACATGTGTTTCACTTGGAGCAAGCCGTCACCCGCTGGGATTGGCTGGCAATCATGATTACCGCTGCAGCGACGCTCGCTCTGGTGCGCTTCAAGGTCAGCACCGTACGCTTGGTGCTAGCCTGTGCGATCACCGGCCTCGTGATATCTTACGCGCCCATCCGGCCGGTTTTTTAACGGCGCTGCACCACTACTTCTTGATGGCGCCGCCGCCATCTTCGTACCACATGACAGAACGCTTTATTCCCGTCGCTGATCTGCGCTACCTGCAATCGGTGCCGCATATTCCGCAACCACTGATCCCCGCTACCGGTCTACTGTCCGATCGACTCGCGCGGCCTTTGCGTGATCTGCGAATTTCGGTCACCGATCGCTGTAACTTCCGCTGCGTCTACTGCATGCCAAAGGAAGTGTTCGATAAAGATTACCCCTACCTGCCGCACGCTTCCCTGCTGTCGTTCGAAGAAATCACGCGCATCGCGAAAATCTTCATCGCACACGGCGTTGAGAAAATCCGGCTTACGGGTGGCGAACCACTGCTCCGCAAAAATATCGAGAAGCTGATTGAGATGCTGGCCTCGCTGACCACACTCGACGGTAAGCCGCTGGACCTGACGATGACGACCAATGCATCGCTGCTCGCACAGAAGGCGCAGTCACTGAAGGATGCGGGCTTGAAGCGGGTCACCGTGTCGCTCGATTCACTCGACGATGCCACGTTCAAAAAAATGAATGACGTCGACTTCCCGGTAGCTGATGTGCTTCATGGTATCGAGGTCGCGCACAAGGTCGGGCTAGGGCCGGTCAAGGTCAATATGGTCGTTAAGGGCGGCATGAATGACCAGGAGATCGTACCAATGGCGCGCCACTTCAAGGGTAGCCCGGCGATTCTGCGTTTCATTGAATACATGGATGTCGGCGCGTCGAACGGCTGGAAGATGGATGAGGTAATTCCATCGGCTGAAGTCGTGCGCCGAATCAGCGAGCAGATGCCACTGGAAGAAGTCGAGCCGAACTACACGGGCGAAACGGCCGAGCGCTGGCGCTATAAGGATGGCAGTGGTGAAATCGGCGTGATCTCGAGCGTCACGCAGGCATTCTGCAGCGACTGTAACCGCGCGCGCCTGTCCACCGAAGGTAAGCTGTTCACTTGCCTGTTCGCGACCGGTGGCCACGACCTGCGCGCTCTAATGCGTAGCGGCCACAGCGACGAAGAGATCACCGCAGCGATTGCTCATCTGTGGGCCCTGCGCGAAGACCGCTACTCAGAGTTGAGGACGATCAATACGGACGGACTTGCACGTCCGGTACGTAAGGTGGAGATGTCGTATATCGGTGGTTAAGATTGAACATCCACTAACCCTACCGAATCCCGGCCTTCCCGGGATGACAGATTCGATGGCCAGGGTCCAGCGTTTTTCCATGGCGGTCGAGATATCTTGATTCACCCATGACCAACACCCTCCGTCAAATTACTGAATCCATCGCAGGCTTCGATAGCGAGTCCTTGCGCGTTGAGATCGCGCAGCGGGCGATTGCACAGTTCATCAAGCCCATTAATCAAAGCGAGCGGGTACCACTTAAGCAGTCACTCGGTCGTACGCTGGCGAGCGACATCACGGCGCCCATTAACGTGCCGTCCTATGACAACTCGGCGATGGATGGCTACGCCTTTCGCGGTGCCGATCTGACGCAAGGCGAGGTCATACTCAAGATCGTCGGAAAAGCTTTCGCGGGACATCCATTCCAGCAGCAGGTGCACACCGGCGAATGCGTCCGCATCATGACGGGCGCCGTTATCCCACGTGGCTGCGACACCGTCATACCGCAAGAATTGGTGGCGACGACGAGCGCGCACGCCATCTCGATCTCAGCGAGCGTCATCAAACCTGGTAGCAATCTTCGCCATGCCGGTGAAGACATTGGCGTCGGCGCAGCGGTACTGCACAAAGGACGTTTGCTGACACCGTCTGATCTGGGCGTGATTGCGTCCCTTGGTATCGCCGAAGTCTCGGTCCAGCGCAAACTGCGCGTCGCGTTTTTCTCGACCGGTGATGAACTCCGATCGATTGGCCAGCCGCTCGACGAAGGCGCTGTCTATGACAGTAACCGCTATACGCTGCAAGCCATGCTCGAACGCGCAGGATTTGAGGCAATTGATCTCGGGGTTGTAGGTGATGATCCAGTAGCGTTGGAAAATGCATTACGAGAGGCATGCCGACAAGCAGATGCGGTCATCACTACCGGCGGTGTATCAGCGGGTGATGCCGACCATACCCGCGACTTGATGGCCCGTCTTGGCGACATACTGTTCTGGAAAATCGCCATGCGCCCCGGGCGTCCCATGGCCTTTGGCGAGATGAACGTCGAAGGAAAAAATACCTTGTTCTTCGGACTACCAGGAAATCCGGTCGCAGTGATGGCGACGTTTTATTTCTTCGCACGTGACGCATTGTTTCACTTGCAAGGAACCACACCAGAGCGACTCGCCATGATCCGAGCTATCAGTTCGGAGGTCATCAAAAAACGCCCGGGTCGCACCGAATACCAGCGCGCTGTCATGATGGTCGATCCTCATGGGGTACCGCATGTACGACTCACCGGCGCGCAAGGCTCGGGTATTCTCAGCTCCATGTCAGAAGCTAACTGCATGGTCGTCCTTGCGCATGATCGGTCTGAGGTGGCCGCTGGCCAGGAAGTCGACGCGATTCCATTCCAGGGACTGCTGTAAATAGCATCGGTCTCCCGGCGAGTTTTTCCGGGAACGCAGATCCTTCGGTTACCTTCATTTGTTCATAGCGGTTTCATTCTGCAGGCCATCGATTGCGCGTAGGCATCGGTGAACTTTTATTCAGGACCTGCCCCTCACAACGCTCATCTTGCCTTTATTTTTGAGGGGGAACTCATGAGCATTAATCCAGCTTTACAAGCTTTGCCCGGATTCTCAGTCATTACCCGTTGGAGCCAGGTGATTGCGAACTATAACGCTGAAAAAAAACTCAATGAACTTTACGCTAATCCAAACATGCATGATTTCGCAATTTTTTGTCTTTGGTTCACTATGTTTTTTACGCCAACGATCGTTTCAACTTCTCTCTTGGTCATGGGTGTAGATCCCGCGGTTAACTTTGCGGTCACCTCATCATTTGTATTCGTACCTTTATTCTGCATTACCGCCATCGACTTAGCTTATAAGTGCATGAGAATCAGAAATGAGTAACGCCTACCTTCACCCACCCACGGACCCTGATGTCGCGGATATTGTCCAGCAGCTCGCGGCCAGCCTAGAAAATCTGCCGCAGACACTAGAGCAATGCCGCGAACAGCTTGAACAAGGCTATACGCTCGGCCAGCTGCGCGGCATCAGCGATGCAGAGTACGAGGCACTGTACAAAATCGCACGCGACCTGTGCGATAAGGGAGACTTTCATCATGCGCTACCCATCGCGCTACAACTGACTCTGCATCATCCAATCGATAGCCGTTTCCCTTTCATCGCCGGCAGCTGCCTGCAGCGGCTGGGGCACGCAGAACCTGCGGCCCTGATGTATGCGATGGCGCTCGATGTCAATCCAGAACATGCTGCAGCCGCATACCGATTGGG
>CAZLJL010000144.1:0-4911 GCA_964559785.1 uncultured Bifidobacterium sp. | reverse complement strand
TGCAGGCACTGCATCGCAAGACCCAGCAGACGGTTAACCTCTCGGTGCGCCAGGGTGACGAGATTGTTTATATCGACCGCGCGTTCTCGGAACGCTCCGGCATGCAGGTGGTGCGCGCCATTGGTGGCCGGGCTCCACTGCACCTGACATCAACGGGCAAGTTGTTTTTGTCGGTGGACGACGCCAAGGCCGTTCGCGCCTACGCGACCCGCACCGGTCTTGCCGGGCACAACAAGAACTCGATTACCGATTTGGCCAAGCTGGAGCGCGAGCTATCGCTGGTACGGGCGCGTGGCTATGCGCGTGACAATGAAGAACTTGAACTCGGCGTGCGCTGTATGGCGGCTGGTATCCGCGACGATGCAGGGCGATTAGTCGCTGGCTTGTCGATTTCCGCTCCAGTCGATCGCCTGCAAGACGAGTGGCTGGATGATCTGATCGCTACAGCGAGCAGTATCTCGAATGTGCTTGGTTATCAAGTGATCGAAAGCGCCTGATCACTGTATGGGCAGGAATAAAAAAGCGACCGGCTAGGTCGCTTTTTGTTTTACGGAGTCTATCTTCGTGCTGTCGATCAGCTGCGATTCGAGCGACGCTCGGACACTACAGATGCACCGCGCGATTCCAACCACTTGCGAATACGGCTGGCGTCTGCCAAGCGGGCCTGCTTGCTCTTGGAATCGAGGAAAATCATCACGATCGGGCGACCCGCTACGTGAACATGCATCACAAGGCAACGACCCGCTTCAGAGATATAACCGGTCTTCTGCAGGCCAATCTCCCAGTCGGAGCTTTCAATCAGACCATTCGAATTGCGATACTCCAAGGTACGACCGCCCGGATCAACCGCGTAGCGGCTATCGGTCGAGTATTGACGAATCAGCGGGTGCTGGTAAGCCGCAACCACGAGTTTTGCGAGGTCACGTGCACTCGATACGTTCGAGCTGTTCAAGCCGGTGGAATCGCTGAATTGCGAGCTGTCCATGCCGAGTTCGCGGGCGCGGGTGTTCATGGCGGCGACAAACGCACGGATGCCACCCGGATAGTTACGACCGAGTGCTGCAGCAGCGCGGTTCTCGGAGCTCATTAAGGCGATGTGGAGCATGTTGGCGCGAGAGAGCTGAGCGCCAACGCGTAGACGCGAGTGAGTAAACTTTTCGCGATCGACATCTTCTTCAGTCACGGTCAGCAACTCATCCAGATCTTGTCCGGCTTCGACCACCACCAGGCTGGTCATCAGCTTGGTGATCGAGGCAATCGGTAGAGGGATGGCTGCGTTTTTCTCGAACAAGACTTCGTTAGTGGTTTGATCCATCACCAGCGCGACGTTCGAACTTAGCGCCAATGGATCCGGCGTAAGGTTGAGACCGGCAAGGTCACCCGCAGTCAGTACCGGCGGTACCCCTGCCAGCGCAGAGGCAAACGCGACTTTTTGATAACCACCTCGGCGCTTGCCGCCGAGCTTCTGCACGCCGCCACCCTCCAGCGCCAACTGACGCCTCCGGTGCTCGCGCGCCTCACGGGTCTCGCGCTTGGCCTTGGCGCCCCGCGCCTGCACGACCTTCTTTTTTGACTCGGCATTGGCGGTCCGCTTCGGGGACGAAGCCGCATGAGACACAGGCAGCGCGACCGCCGCAACCAGCGTCAACAGCAGCACTTTCAGCGAAAAAACACGCATTTCTGACCCCGTTTTGGTGCGAAAAGAGGATTGCAGTTTAGCAAATTCGTAAAAATAGGCAAGTAAATTAGGGGCTTATAAGCACTAATTAAACGGCTTTATTACGCCTTATTACGCGTAAAGGATTTTTGGCGCGCAAGTGTCAGTCCATAAAAGTAGCAAATTCAGCAACGGTTGCGCGCTCGGTCATCAGACTATTTTCGGCCTTGGCCGGGTCGGCGTAACCGAGCGCCATACCGCACACTACCTGCTGCTCGGCCGGGATGGCTAAGGTTTCGCTAATCAGTCGATGAAACTGCGTGAACGCCGCCTGCGGGCAGGTATCGAGTCCACGTGCGCGCGCCGCAATCATCAGCGTTTGCAAGAACATACCGTAATCCAGCCAAGAGCCCTGATCCATCACGCGGTCGATGGTGAAGATAAGACCGACCGGCGCATCAAAGAAGGCAAAGTTCCGCGCATGCTGCGCCTGCATGCCTGATTTATTGTCGCGCGTTAGCCCGAGCAGCGCGTATAAATCCCAACCCACCTTTCGGCGGCGCTCAATATAAGGAGACACCCACTGTCTGGGGTAATAAGGATATTCCTCGGTATGCGCCGCATTCTGCGTCGGGTCGAGATAGGCCTCGACAATGTTTTGTGCGAGCCGATCACGCGCTGCCCCAGTCACTACGTAAACGCGCCATGGTTGCGTATTCGAACCCGAAGGCGCGCGTGCTGCAACTTCCAGGATGGCCTCGATATCTTCTTGCGCCACCGGCGTCGGTAAAAAAGCGCGGATCGAATGGCGTGAACGAATTACCTCGTCGACAGTTTTTTGAGTAGGTGACTGGATCATGGATATTGGCTTCTTTATTTAGGATAGCTGTACAACATAATGGCCATCGAATTGAAAGTAAATCGACAGCACCCGACTACAATGAGAGCTCTATCGATAAAAAATAGAAGAATACACACAGCGTCGGATAGCAATGGGCTTACCCAATCAGGCTTGCAGGCTGTTCAATCAGGTAGTCAGATGCGATACGCAGTGTTTGCAAATGAATCGCCACCGTTTCATCGATATTGTGTCCATACCCCCCAGCCATGGCAATCGCCACAGCCAAGCCACGCGCTTTGGCAGCATCGAGCACGGCGCGGTCACGCTTGGCTAAGCCATCCATCGTTAGCGACAGTCGCCCCAGCCGGTCACCTGCATACGGATCAGCCCCCGCCAAATAAATAATCAGCTGTGGCTCAAAGCGGTCGAACAGTGTTTCCAGTGCCAGATTCAACTGTTCAAGATAGTGTTGATCACTCGTCCCATCGGGCAGCGCGATATCCAGATCGCTACTCGCCTTGGCAAAGGGATAGTTGTTTTCTCCATGCATTGACAGCGTAAAGATCGCGTCATCGTTCGCCAGTATCGACGCCGTACCATCGCCCTGATGCACATCAAGATCGACGATGGCGACGCGCGTGACACGTCGCTCGGCTTGCATCAAACGCGCAGCGATGGCGGCATCATTAAAGACACAAAAGCCCTGCCCATAGTCAGCATGGGCATGATGCGTGCCACCGGCCAAATTGACCGAGACACCACGCTGCAAGGCCGAGCGGCACGCTGCGATAGTGGCACCAGACGATCGGCGCGAACGTTCCACCATAGCCTCTGACCACGGAAAGCCGATGGCACGTTGCTCATCCGGCGACAAGGCGCCACTGGTGACGCGGTGGATGTAGTGCGGGTGATGCGCGAGCGCCAGCACACCATCGCTGGTGCTGGGCGCTTCATGACACCGAAGCCCGGGAATCTGTGCGACTGCCAGATCTCGCAGCATGCGGTACTTGGCCATCGGAAAGCGATGTCCCGCTGGAAGTGGCAGCACAAAGCAGTCGCTGTAATACGCATCCACGTGATGCTATCCCCCAAGAAGGAAACTTAAAGCCTCTAAAAATCAGCGCCGCCCTGCAAAGACCACCAACAAGGCGAGCGATATTTTTTAAGTGATGTTTAGTCGACGACGTAATTCTGGTGAAGTCGATCAAGTCCCTCGAGCATGCGCACATACGCAAGCTCGACCGATTCTGGCTCACCCTTAACGCCGAGTTCTATATGGCGCCGCTTGCCGTTCTCCGCCACACTCGGCAAGCTGAACACCTTCACACCCGCAAATTCAATTTCAATCGCTTCCATTAATGGGGTCAGCGCTGACTCAATACCATCCACCACAATCACCGCTTTCTCGAGATGCTTCACGGCGTGAAACAGATGCGAATGATGGGTATCGAGTGCCCACTTCATCATGGGTTCGGCCATCACCGGAAATCCAGGCACGAAGTAGTGCTTACCACCATTCGTACCTTGTAATGAGAACCCGGGAATCCTGTTGAATGCGTTCGGGATAATCTCGGCACCCACAGGAAATTCACCCATCTTGAGTCGGTGCTGGTTTTCCACGGAGTTGAGATCAGCTTTTATCGGATCCTTCTCCGCCATCTCGACAATCCGCTGCTGTATCAACGCCTTGGCCTCGGCGTGCAGCTGTAACGGCGCGCCGATAGCGTCGGCTGCACACTGACGGGTGTGATCGTCCGGTGTCGCACCAATGCCGCCGCAGCAGAACACAATATCGTCACTGGCGAGCGTACGTCGCAACGTAGCAGTAATTCGCTGCGGATCGTCGCCAATGTACTCGGCCCAAGCAAGCGACAGACCGCGCTCGCCGAGCAGCTCGATCATCTTTGCCAGATGCTTGTCGCTACGACGGCCGGAAAGAATTTCGTCGCCAATAATGATGATGCCGAATGCCATGATGAGTCACTTCAAGATAAAGATTAGTAAGGTGAATACAAGTTACTGCCTGACCGAATTATAGGAGTACTCGGCTGATAGAATGCGCCTAACGTAAACCAATAAAGGAGATCAGCATGTCCATGACCATGACCTCAAGCGGACTGCAATATGAAGACTTGGTCGTTGGCGAGGGTGACGAGGCAACCGCTGGTCACTTCGTCAGCGTGCATTACACCGGATGGCTCCAGCAGCCTGATGGCAGCGAGGGCGAAAAATTTGATTCGAGCGTCGATCGTGATGAGCCTTTCGAGTTTTCCCTGGGTGCGGGCCATGTGATTCAAGGTTGGGATCAAGGCGTGCAAGGGATGAAGGTCGGCGGCAAACGTCGCTTAGTAATTCCTTCTTCGCTTGGCTACGGACCTCAAGGAGCCGGTGGCGTGATCCCACCGCATGCCAC
>CAZLJL010000143.1:0-4915 GCA_964559785.1 uncultured Bifidobacterium sp. | reverse complement strand
CTTGCAGCTACAATGCACCGGTCATTGCCTGACTACCGCTGAGCGCACTCTGCTGAGCGAATTGCTGGCTCAACGACCCAAGTACCCGATCCTTCGCAGGCCAAGAAAAATGAAGTTCCTGAACCCGTGAGACGCCCATGCCAGTCGTAACCGATGAAACCCAAGCTTCTGCCTTTGAGGAGGCGCTTTATCGCAAGGTAGCGTGGCGATTGATTCCCTTACTCTTGTTGTGCTACGTCGTCGCCTATCTCGATAGAGTGAATGTTGGCTTTGCCAAGCTACAGATGATGGATCAGCTTGGATTCTCCGACACGATTTACGGACTCGGTGCCGGGATGTTCTTTATCGGCTATTTTCTATTCGAAGTACCCAGCAATATCATCCTGCATCGCATCGGGGCGCGCGTATGGATCGGCCGCATCATGATCAGCTGGGGCTTGATCTCGGCAGCCATGATGTTTGTCACGACGCCGATGATGTTTTATGTCATGCGCTTCTTGCTTGGCATCGCCGAGGCGGGATTTTTCCCCGGCATTATTCTTTATCTGACCTATTGGTATCCGGCCGAGCGGCGCGGACGCATCACCGCCATGTTCATGACCGGGATAGCGATTGCTGGCGTGATTGGTGGCCCACTATCGGGTTACATCATGAAGTACACCGATGGCATCTATGGCTGGCAAGGCTGGCAGTGGATGTTTCTGTTGGAGGGCTTACCGTCAGTAGCGCTCGGACTGGTGGTGATCATGCTGCTGGATGATCGAATTTCCGAAGCTAAATGGCTGAGTGAAGAGGAGCGAGCACTACTGATCGCCAATATCGATAAGGATGAGGCTAACAAGGAACAAGATTCTCTGACCCGCGTCATGACTTCTGGTCGTGTCTGGCACTGTGCAGCTATTTACTTCAGCTATGTGATGGGCTTGTATGGCGTGTCATTCTTTCTGCCCACGATTATCAAGTCGATGGGCCATACCGATATGCTCGAAATCGGTCTGATCTCCATGATCCCTTACAGTGTTTCCGTCATTGTCATGCTGCTGGTCGCAAAAAATGCCGATCGCACCGGAGAGCGGCGTTGGCATGTGGCGATCCCTGGACTGTTTGGCGCACTGGGATTGGCACTGTCAGTAATACTCGCAAAAGACGGCAATCTAGCGATCGCCGCTTTAACCCTGGGTTTGTCCGGCATTATGACTACGCTACCTTTGTTCTGGAGCCTGCCGACTGCCTTCCTCGCAGGTACCGGCGCAGCGGCAGGTATTGCCTTGATTAATTCACTCGGTAACTTAGCGGGCTTTGTCAGCCCTTATGCAGTCGGGTGGTTGAAAGATGCCACTGGCTCGACGAATGCGGGCGTGTATCTGCTGGCAGCCGCTATGGTAGTGGGTGTAGTGTTGACGCTGGCCGTACCGAAGCAACTGGTGAATCGCTGATTCACCATCACCAGACAGCGCTTCAACCTACGCCCTTATCCCAAGCTGAATGCGAATCAGATCGGTGAACATATGCCTTGTCTGATGTAAGTGTCTGGACGCAATCCATTGCGTTGGTAAGCATCCATTCATCGTGTCTATAGCTCACTCTTGAAATCAACTATGATACTTTTTGAGGGATTGTGTTCGACGATAGATCTGGGCAACATAAAAATACAGCGTCGATGCTGAACCTGCTCACGGATGCCCTTCAAATGATCAGCGCCGACGATGAGATAATTAACGCCCGCTTCAGTTAAATTATTCAACATACGGTTGACCATCTCGAGGTTGCGCTCATCCATCAGCCTGTCACCTTCCTTGGTAGCACGAATATCGGCCACTTCAGCCTTTGCATAGAGCGGGTAAAAGCCTGGCATTGCATGAGACGGCAACTGTGAAGCATAGCGTTTTATAAAGTCGATGTAGTGAAAGGTACTTTCCACCTCAAAATCCTGCTGAGCAGAGGGTATGTGCTCCTTGATATATGAAACACAATCGATCAGCCTTAG
This sequence comes from uncultured Bifidobacterium sp., assembly GCA_964559785.1. Lineage (GTDB taxonomy): Bacteria > Pseudomonadota > Gammaproteobacteria > Burkholderiales > Burkholderiaceae_D > Pernthalerella. The sequence goes on along the minus strand of CAZLJL010000143.1, from coordinate 2,928 downwards.
ATCTAACTCTTCAACTAATTTTAAGAGATACCCGTATGCTGTACTGTCTTTTTCGAGGATGCGGCAATCGCCGAATTCCATCTTAAGTTCCTCTTCTCGCTGTTGACATAGCACCTCATCACCGCCCTCCGTAAACAATCGATCGCCTTGCGTTCGGCTAAATCCAAGCATGACTTTTTTTATAATGGTCTGGATCGATACATCGTGATGGATTTCGCCAATTACAACAAGCATACCCCGCAGATCTTCGGAATCTTTTGCAGAGGGGCTCAGCCAGATTTCAAAATCTTTTACATGTTTTTTAACGAATTCATCGATCGAAAGTTTTTTACTGACTGACGTTTTTTTGCTGACAACCGGTGCAGCTTCGGCGCCCAGTGGACCAATCCTGAACGACATTGCCTTGCCAACAGCATTCAGCGCTTTCGCCCCCATGGATGGAATATCCATCACAAGTTCCATCAACTGCCGGTATCCGTAAGCCTCAAGTATTCCCGTATGCTGATTCTCAGGTGGTTCAATACCTCGGCTGCGCTGCAGCTCGGACAAAGTCATCTGAGCTTGGTCGCACCGCTCACGCATACCCACCCGGTCAGGCTTATCTGGAAAACCGCAAAACTTAGCCGGCTTACTTTTCAGACCCGGCCGCCCAAAACCCAGGTGTACTAAATGAAAATTGGATCTGGTTGGCGTGGGTGCTGAAATCGGTGAAACATTGCGAGTATTACCAAGATCGATCGGGCTATAAGTTGTCGAATTCGGGGACATGCTTGGCTCCTTTAAAAATGCCACGGCTACGTGGCATCAAGGAAACGAAGGTTCCGGCATCAGAAACAATTGTCCACGTTCGGAAATGAAAACTACTGCAGGAAGTAAGCTCGCAATTAGCGAGTGCTTCTGTTGACGCAGGAGCACCTACGGCAAGCCGGCGCCTGCTGAATAAATAGAATTCTTTGAGTACCTAACAGCGGCCGGCTCAACAAGGTTCAGATTCAGTTCTGATCGATTGCTGTTATCGACCCCGCCTCCTCTCGCAGGAGGAATTTCTGAATCTTGCCAGTGGAGGTTTTTGGCAATTCTTTGAATACAATGATCTTCGGTACCTTGAAGCTGGCGAGTAGCTTCCTGCAATGGGCGATGACATCTTCCTTAGTGAGTGTTACGCCCACGCGCGTCTCAATAAATGCACAAGGTACCTCACCCCACTTGGCATCTGGTGCAGCAACCACCGCTGCAGCAATCACCGCCGGATGCTGATACAGCGCATCTTCGATCTCGATACTGGAAATATTCTCACCGCCAGAAATGATGATGTCCTTGCTGCGGTCTTTAATTCGCACATAACCATCGGGATTCATGACGGCGAGATCACCTGTATGGAACCAGTCGCCTTTGAACGAAGCTTCAGTAGCGGCAGGATTTTTCAAATAGCCCTTCATGCAGATATTGCCGCGAAACATAATCTCACCGAGCGTCTCGCCATCCGCAGGCACCGGTTGCATCGTCTCCGGATCCATCACTGTCACTGCTTTTTGCAAATGGTATCGAACACCCTGGCGAGCATTCTTTTGCGCTTGGTCAGCAAGCGATAACGCGGCCCAGTCTTCCTGCTTGGCACACACAGTGGCCGGACCATACACCTCCGTCAGGCCGTAGACATGGGTAATGTCGAAACCCATCTCTACCATTTGCGCCAGCATGGCCGATGATGGTGGCGAAGCTGCCACCATGGTTGATACCTTATGCTGTATCGCCTTTCGCCATTCAGCGGGTGCATTCGCTAAAGCACTTTGTACAATCGGTGCGCCGCAGTAATGGGTAACTTTCTCTTTGGCGATCAACTCGAGTACTTGCTGCGGATCGAATTTGCGCAAGCAGACATTCACACCCGCTCTCGCCGCCAGCGTCCAGGGAAAGCACCATCCGTTACAGTGAAACATCGGTAATGTCCACAGATACACCGCATGCTTGGGCATATCCCACTCAAGGATATTGGAGATAGCATTCAACGCCGCGCCCCGATGGTGATACACCACACCTTTGGGATCGCCCGTCGTACCCGAGGTGTAATTCAGTGCAATCGCATCCCACTCATCGGCGGGGGGCTGCCAATCAAATTCGGTATCGCCCGTGCGCAGTAGTATTTCGTACTCTATCCAAGCAACTGGCACGGCAGGTGTATCGGCCGCCTGATCATGAACACCGATAATCTGCAGCTCGGGCAAAGCTTGGCGTAACTCCTCCACCAGGGGTAGGTACTCGGTATCGGCAATCAACACCTTCGCCTCACCATGCCGCAGCATGTACAAGATCGAGGCGAAGTCGAGCCGGGTATTCAGCGTATTCAGTACCGCCCCGGCCATCGGCACACCGAAGTGACACTCGACCATGGCTGGAATATTCGGCAGTAACACCGCCACCGTATCGTCTTTGGCGATACCACGCCGCTGTAGAGCGCTTGCGAGTTGGCGGCTACGGGCATAGGTTTCCCGCCAGTTACGGCGGATTTCGCCGTGCACCACAGCCAGCCGATCGCCATACACATCAGCCGCGCGGGCGATAAAGTCCAGTGGCGTCAGGGGCGCATGGTTCACCGTTCTGCGCTCTAGCCCCGTATTGAAATCAGTCACGACACGCCCCTATCAACCAGCAAATAAGGCGTAATTTTATGCTGTCGCCAGGTTTTGAACGATAGCCTTATCTGAAAATCGCATTTGGATAAGCGAACTTATTCGTTCTCAAGCGTTCCCAGCTTGCTTACAGTTCGCCCACTCAACAACTAGGAGTGGGCATCATGCTAATCAACAAAATCTGGCGTTTATTGCCATTGTTAGGCGCACTTGCGATCCCGGCCCAAGCAGCCGAGGTGAGCTTGCTGAATGTATCTTACGACCCAACGCGCGAGCTTTATCAGGATTTCAATAAGTC
>CAZLJL010000142.1:0-4951 GCA_964559785.1 uncultured Bifidobacterium sp. | reverse complement strand
AGATTTTTGTTTGCATGACATCCTCCCTTTAAAGTTTTCTTACCTTTTCTTGAATCAACTTTAATTCATCTTGACTCAACAGCGACTCCAACCCCAGTGAGGCGAGCACATTCAGGCCATTTTCAGCGCTGGCTTTTTCATGGTTTGCAATTGCGATAATAATACTCCGACGAATCGTATCTGCTGCCTCTTCTTCATCACCGGAAAACGCTTGCGCCATACCCAGTTGCAGCAATGTGAATGCGTTCGCCGGATCAAGCGCCAAACTCTTTTGATAGGCCGCGACTGCCAACGGGTATTTACCCTGCTGCGCATAGGCAATACCTAGCCCGGAAAAATACACTGGCTTTGGGATATCGGCGCCGGCTGCTCGCAATAGCGGTGGCACGGACTCCGCAGGTTTATCCACTTTCAAATAGGCACGGCCCAATAAAAACTGATGATCCGGTTCATTTGGAGAAATCTCAGTCAGTTTTTTTGCATAAACAACGGCGAGTCCACTCTGGCCGGTCGCGAGTTTGGCTTTAGCCATCTCTGCGTAACCGACGGAGTTTTGTGGCGCTTTGCTGATCAGTATTTCGGCAAGGATCTCGCGATCTTTGTAATTCGGCCAGTCCGGGCCATTCAATTCTTTCACCAGCACATGCTCTGCCTCGGCTACTGGCAGAGCTTCAATCTCGGATTTCAACTTTGCCAAGGGCGCAATCGCTGGTTTTTCAATGAGCTGATTATCAGTTTGCGTGAGCTGACTGACTGATTCTTCGTTGAACTTCAGGCCCGGAATCGCATGCACTAGGCGACGTGCGAGATCATGGGTAGTGCGGGTCACCTGTTCTTCGCGCAGATTGGAGCCCGCAGAGACGATGCTGCTAAGCGCTGATACGGGATTGAGAGGGACACCACCGTCACGCACAACAGCGACATGCCTGCCCTCCCAAATCGGCTTTTCTACTCCAACGCGAAAAATCTTAAGCTGCGCACCTATTTTTACTTCTGAATAAATCCCCCAAAAGCGTGCGCTCTTTTCCAGCACTTCACCCGCAACGACTGCATCGCAGCCGGTAGCGCTACTGATTAACGCTGTGTTTTCCTTCACTGATAATCTCTTATCAATGATCGCATCCACCTTCTGTATGGGGATCAAGCGCACCCCGGTCGGCGCCAGGTGTGAATGAATCGCTTTACGTACGCTATCTGTTGGTGCGAGTGCCGGCTTTGCAGCAGTAAGAGGTAGCACTGCGATGCAGCGCGGTGGATCGTTCTTGATCAACTCACTCGATTGTGAAACAACGACGTCACCCAGATTATCAGCCAACGCCTCCTTCGCAGGGTCGCGCTCGACATAACGCGTTGCACAGCCTGATACTACTAGGCTGCCAAGCAGGAGAATGCGGACGTTTCGATTAATCACAAGTGCAAAAGAAAAGTGTACCGATATAGATGTTTGAATTTATTGCTTGGTCAATTGATAGCCCTTCTTGACTAAGCGCCGTTCGGTGATTGGGATTTGCTGTAGCAAGGCCTTGAAGTCATCCAGGCTGTACTGGCTCATCCATCGTTGTGGCTTTTTAGTCGCCACTACGATCAAATACTCATCATAAAATTTTCGTCGTCCCGTATAGCTTTCTGCCCAGCTGGCCACCAAGCTATAGGACTCTTTCAATCCCTTGCTGCGATTTTGGCGTAGCTGTACGGTAGATTGTGCCGGATCGTCTGTGTTGGGAATTACTCGTACTACCGAATGGCTATCATGGGGCAACCAATTGAATACCGCAAAATAGCCTGGCTGCGATAATTCAATGTCCAAATTAAACCGGTCGCCGACACGAAACACCGTTTGCCCAAAATCTGCGCGCAGCTGAAAATTGGGATCGGGCTTTTCTTTGGGTATGACGATCTCAACCTCGACATCTGCGATACACGCTGATGCACCCTCTCGCTCCTCAACCTTAGTATTTTCCTTGAGGGTTCGCCGGATCTCACCTTCAATTTGTGACCAAGTAATCTGGTTGAGATCGCAACCATAGTCCGATCGTTTGCCCGTCGCGCCCTGGCAGCTCAGCAATTCCTCTGACGAGATGAACTCGCCCATCACATTCGCCAGCGCCCGCGACCGGGCTTTAGCAATCGCCAGCTCACAGGCATCCTTAGGCGCAGTTTCAGGCCCAAACAAATACTCGGCACGCGCAGCACTAATCTCGGCCGCGGCGGGACCGAACGCGCAAAGCCCCGCCATCGCTAATGCAAGCAGCAAATAGCTCCGGCTTGGAACAAACATTAATCGGTTCGACTTCATGGGGTAGTGGTCCTGGCGGACTTCGCCAGCTCGCTTTTGCTATTTACTGATAACCAGTAAATCCATATTATGTGGGAAATTTTTCCACGTCAACGGTATTTCCGGTGTATGCTCGAAAAAAGTGTAAATACCTTTAACAAGCTGAGCGTGCATCTTGACGAACCCTGTCCTGCCTGCCGTTGAACACCTGCTTTACCCCTTGGCCAGATTACTGCTCGACCGCGGCATTGGCTTCGGGGCGCTGTCCGAAGTTGCCAAATTCGTCATGATCAAAGAGGCTGAGCGCCAGCTGCACGATACCCAAGGTGGCTCAGTCACCGATAGTCGTATTAGTATCGCCACCGGTATCCACCGCAAAGAAGTTAAACGGCTGCGCGCATTAGATTCTCATGACACCGATTATTTTGGTGCCAGCCTTACCGCCCAAGTGGTCGCCAAATGGATAGGTGACCCTAAACTACGTACCCGCCAAGGCCCGAAGCCCCTACCCAAAAAGAAAAAAACTACGCGTGGCTTCGACTTTGAAGACCTGGTCCGCTCAATCAGCACCGATGTCCGCCCCAAAGCCGTGCTGGACGATATGCTGCTGCGCGGCCTGGCATCGATAGATGAGGACGGCTTAGTCGAGCTGCATCCGGATAATCTTGCCCTTAACCAGGGGCAGGAAGAGACCCTTCGCTACCTGAGCATGAATATTCACGATCATTTATCGACTGCAATCGGTAATTTGATTACACCAGAAAAAAAATCACTGGAGCGCTGCGTGCATTATCATGGGCTAAGCCATGCAGCGATCGCGCAACTACGAAAGATTTCAGAAAAACAAGCCATGCACGCATTAGTAGCCGTGAACAAAGCTGCACAAGCACTTCTCGAGCAAGATAACTCGCGTGGTGAACAACGAATGAACTTTGGAGTATATTTTTTCAATGAACAGATCGATGCCGATTCAACTAAGCGCGCAGATCAAGCCTAGGCTTGCTACCACCCTACTCGGCTTGGCGCTGATGCTTGCATCACATGCCGCCGTGGCGCAGGTAGATACTGGCGGAGGCATGGGTGGCACTGGCACCCGTCGCGAATCGGAGTTGATTGATCCCGCCGGTGGTAACGCCAACAATCCTGATTGCCCCAAAACGAACAGCATTGGCATCGTCGAAGTAAAGAACAAAAACACGCAGCAAATTTTGCGCAGAGAATACGCGTGCCGCGGTCAAATGCTGGAATCAAGCAGCACGGAGATTATCGAGCTTTACTTACGTACAGGTGAAAAAATCATCGTGCTGGAGAACAGCGCAGTGGTGGTGGAGTAGGTGAGCTACTTCTGCTGGCTAAGCTTACTTCTTTTTCAGCCATTCGCCCGCTTTTTGTAGATCAGCGCCTGCACCTGAAATCGCACCACCGACGGTGCCACACGCAGTACAAGAAAAAAGCATCGCAAAGATTATGAGAAGTTGTTTCATCGCTTCACCAAAGTTCTGTTCTCATCACCCAGTAACTGGGGCTCCTGTTCGCGGTTTCTAAGTGCGGCTTGGCGCGCCACGTTTTCAACCAGGTAGCGCTGCATCTCACCGAAGGTGATTTCACCGTTTCGATCAAGGTCTGCCACACCTTCCAACCCTTTCATCAGGTAATAGCTGAATAATCCGTGGCCTAACTCTGGGCTGGACCATGAGATTTGCTGTGCAGCAGAAGCACTCATCACAGAAAACTCGGGCGGGAAACTCGACACCGCCGATCGTAGGCTGAGTGGTCGTGCATCAGGCAGCAGTGCGTCGCCCGTTCGCGTCTGGCCGCTGTAACAACTATCAAAAAACAGCGTGGCTGATTTCGGCTGAGTGGCCGAAATCATCGTTACCAGCTCTTGCTGGCTGATACCTGTTTTATCGATGAAGTCGCGGTCTGCGTTATGAGGCAACAGATACAGGGTTTTGCCATCATCGGAAGGTAAACCATGCCCGCTGTAAAAGACATAGACATCGGTAGTGCCACGATTCACATTACGCCGCAACCACTGCCGAAATGCACGGGTAATTTCGGTGGTATCAGCACCTGTATCGGTCAGTAAACGTATCCGATTGGGTGCCACACCAAGAATATGGCGTGCGTATTCTGAAAATTTTCTAGCATCGGTGTTTGCAAATCGTGCGGCGGGTAAATACTTGTAGGACTGTATGCCGATGACGATAGCAACGGCATCGCGTACGGGAGACGGCTTAACGCCACGTAGGCTAAGTGCTGAAGACGCATTAGCTTGCCCACGACCCGATGAAGCCGATGCTGAACGAGGTAAATTAGACGCTTCTGAATCCGCCGTCGTGGCGGGTCCCTCGTTGAGCAATGCACGATTACGCTCGTTGCCGCGGGCCACTGCCTCTGCCTCTGACTCTATCTCAACCGATGGTCGATCCGATGAGTCATTACTGCTGGCGGCGAGTCCAGACCCCGGCTCTTGCGCTAGTACGCACCCGACGCAAAGCAATAAGCCACACAGACCAACGCTAACGAGATTGCGGCGGGAATCGTTCATGAACAAGTTATCGTGAAGTCTGGTGCCCAAGCTTACCAAGCAAAGTTTTTATTCGATCCACGTTTATCAATCGGTACCAGTGAATCGAACAAGATAATCCCAGAGCTGAGGTCGGTAACACGCAG
>CAZLJL010000141.1:0-4991 GCA_964559785.1 uncultured Bifidobacterium sp. | reverse complement strand
GAGGTCCCAACAGGATGAGCCGCATGGTGAGTCCTTGTTCGTTTATGCCTTTGGCACGTGATTCAAACGCTGCACGGCATTATTGTCAGATGTTCAGCTTGCCCGAAACTTACCACAGAATACGCTGCGTCCTTTTGGTATCGGCGCGATTGAACTTGCTCAAACGGCAAAATGCTGTCGCACGCGCTCAAGATCTTCGGGCGTATCGATACCTGCCTCAGGCGCTTCATCCACCCGATGGACCGCAATGCGGTGACCATGCCACAACACCCGCAGCTGCTCTAACGCCTCAATGTTTTCTAAAGGCGACACGGCAAGGCCTGGGTAGCGCAACAGAAAATCGCGCCGGTAGGCGTAAATACCGACATGCCGCAAGGGTGTGTACTCAGACGGCATTGATTGCGTATCGCGCGCGAATCCGTCGCGGTGCCACGGTAGTGGCGCACGCGAAAACATCAACGCATCACCGCGCGCGTCGAGCACGACTTTGACGACATTCGGATTAAATACCTCGGCGATCTGATGTATTGGGTGTGCCGCGGTTGCCATCGGTGTACTCGCGCTAACACGCTCGGCACACGCGTTAATCAGGTCAGGGTCAATCAGTGGCTCATCACCCTGCACATTCACAATGACTGCCTCATCGGGCAGCGGCAAATCAGCGGCGATCTCGGCAATTCGGTCGGTGCCGGAGGGATGGTCGGCACGCGTCATCCTTGCCTCCACCCCTGCTTGTTCACACACCGCCAATACACGCCGGTCGTCGGTTGCAACAATCACGCGCGAAGCCTGTGACAACGCAGCGCGCTCGGCCACTCTCACCACCATGGATTTACCGGCGATATCCGCCAGCGGTTTGTTCGGCAGCCGAGTGGATGCCATACGCGCCGGGATGATGACAACGAAAGACATCCGGCGCCCCAGCTTACTTTTCTTCGGCAGCAGGCGCGTTCAGATCGCGCGCCTCATCAGCCCACATGATGGGGATGCCGTCACGAATCGGGTACGCAAGCCGATCGCCATTGCAAATCAACTCTTGCGCGTCCTTGTCGTATTTCAGCGGGCCCTTGCACAGCGGACAGACCAAGATATCAAGTAGTCGAGCGTCCACGCAATGTCTCCACAATGTTGTCGACCAGCGGTTCAGCGATCATCGCTGTCACCGGCACTACCCACAAACGCACATCATCGGCGAGCGCGTTGATGCGGGCGCATTTTACTGCATCCTTCTCAGTCATCAGGATCATATCGGCACTCACATCAGCAAACGGATTGTGCCGGTAATCGAAATGATCAGGCAGTGCCAGGGTGTCGCTTAGCGTGATGCCGTATCTCGTCAGCATGTCGAAAAACCGCTGTGGGTTACCAATACCTGCCGCTGCAATGATGCGTTGACCCTGCGGTATGGCAGACAGTCGTTGTCGCTGCGAACGCTGACGAAGGTGCTCGGCAAATTCTGCTTGTAGCTCCATGCGATGCATGGCGACTGTCGGCTGCAGTTGCGGCACCACATTGGATATGGCGGAGTTGCCCGTGTTGATGACAAAAAAATCCGAGCGGCGCGAGGCGGGCTCACGTAGCGGCCCTGCAGGTAATAACCAGCCATTGCCGTGTCCACGCGAATCACAGATCTGAACCTCAAGCGTTCGGGCAAGTGCGTAGTGCTGCAATCCATCGTCAGAAATAAGGATGTCGACGTCAGGATGTGCGCGCAGCAACTGCTGTGCCGCCGCCACCCGACGGCGACCAACCACCACAGGTACGCCGGTTCGCTGCATGATCAGCAAGGGCTCGTCACCCACGGCGTGGTAATCGCTATCAGCGTACACCTCGGTCACCCGATCAAGCTGCACGCCATACCCGCGCGAAACAACGCCAGGGTGCCAGCCTCGCGCGCGTAATTGCTCGACCAACCAGATCACGAAAGGTGTTTTGCCAGTGCCACCCACAAAGATATTGCCAACAACAATAACCGGCACCGATAAGCGCGTCTGTTGTAACAGTCCGAGGGCATACATCGCTCGACGTACCGATAGCACCATTCCATACAGCCAAGAGACTGGTAACAGCGTGCGCGCTAGCCATGAGCGGTGCTGCCACATGCGCATGAACCGCGATTCCAGTTGTGCGCGCGCGATCATTTAGATGGGCTCCGCGTTGCAAACGAGAGCTTCTGCAATCCGGCCAGTCGCGCCGCCTCCATCACATTCACGACGGATTGATGGCTGGTCATTGCGTCCGCATGAATTTCAAGCAAACAGTCTTTGTCAGCCCCGGCAGATTGCTTGAGCACGACCGATAGTGCGCTGGGATCCATCATGCCCACGCGGCGGCCATCTACCGCGACGCTGCCGCCTGCATCGATAGCGACTGACACTATTTTTGACTGACTAGGTGCAGCATGGGTACTCGCCGTGGGCAGGCTTAGCTTCAGCGCGCTGAATTTGCTGAATGTCGTGCTGACCATCAGGAAAATCAGAATCACCAGCAGTACATCGATGAACGCGATTAGGTTCACCTCTGGCGTATCGCGGCGCGGTGATTTACGGAATTTCATCGGCATCCGATGCCTCAGACAAGGCATTCACGAGCTTCAACGCCTGCTGCTCCAGTTCAAGCACCCGACTATCCACCAAGGCATGAAAATGCCGATGGAACATCAGCGCGGGCATCGCAACCGCCAAACCGAATGCCGTGTTGTACAGCGCAACCGAGATGCCATGCGCAACACGCAGCGGGTCAGCACCGGCCACATCCTGCGCACCGAACAGTTCGATCATCCCAATCACAGTACCGAACAAACCCATCAACGGCGCGAGTGTCGCTACCGTACCCAGCGTGGTGAGGTATCGCTCTAGCCCGTGCGCAGCAGCACGACCAGCCTCCTCGACCGCTTGCAGCATGCGATCGCGCGGTGCGCCCTTCTTGCGCAAACCAGCGGCGAGCACACTGCCCAAGGGCGAGTGACGCTCAAGCTCATCGATATGATCCGCACTTACCGGTCCAGCGCGGGCTACAGAGATGACCTCATGCAGGAGTGTTGGCGGCAGCACGCGCGCCGTACGCAGGTACAGTATTCTCTCGACGATGACGGTGACTGCGACCACCGATGCCGCGAGCAAAAACCAGATGGGCCAGCCAGCGGCCTGGATGATCGAGAACAAATGCCAACTCCGAGTTCAGGAAAAGCAGCGTGCGACTGTATCCGCTTCACTTTCAGCGGGCAAGGCGAGCGGCAAAAGCGTTGGCACTTTGATATTGATCACTTGACTGGCCAGGCCGATTCACGGACTTTTCCACGCATCTTGTGGACAACTTTGTGGGGAAACCCCCTAAGGCGGCCTGAAGTACTTGATTTTCTGGACTTTTCTGTGCTGCTGCAGAAACCGGCTCGAGTCACTTTATCTCAATAAATCAATGACTTGAGCCTGCTTGAGCGCAGTCTCCCGCAGCAGCGGCGTCCGACATGGCCCACCGGGCAAATTGTGGAAAGCCTAAGCTTGCTGGGGACTTTACTAGAGGAAACCGCTTGATGTCTGACAATTCCAGTGGGGAAATACTCACTGTCACGCAACTGAACCAAGCGGTCTCGCGGCTGCTGGAGCGCAGTTTTCCGCTGGCTTGGATCGGTGGCGAAATCTCGAACGTGACCCGCGCGGCCTCCGGCCATTGGTACTTCACCCTGAAGGATGCCAATGCCCAAGTGCGCGCCGTGATGTTCCGCAGCCGGGCCCAGTATGTCGACTTCAACCCACGTGAGGGCGACAAGGTCGAGGTGCGCGCCACAGTCGGGCTGTATGCCGCGCGCGGCGACTTCCAGCTCAATGTGGAAATGATGCGCAAGGCGGGTATCGGCAACCTGTACGAGGCCTTCCTGAAGCTGAAGGCAAAACTGGAAGCCGAGGGTTTGTTCGACCCCACCCGCAAGCGCTCACTTCCCGAATTCCCCAGAACCGTTGGCGTGGTCACGAGCCCTCAAGCAGCGGCGTTACGCGACCTGATCAGCGCCTTTCGTCGGCGTGCGCCACATGTGCAGCTGATCATCTACCCGACCCTAGTGCAAGGCGAGGGTTCGGCAGAACAGATTGCGCGAGCGATCCACACCGCGTCCCAGCGCGCCGAGTGCGATCTGCTGATCGTCGCCCGTGGCGGTGGCAGTCTGGAAGATCTTTGGTCATTCAACGATGAACGTGTCGCGCGTGCGATTGCGGCCTGCAAAGTGCCGGTCATCTCCGGCGTTGGTCATGAGACGGATGTCACGATCGCCGACTTCGTCGCAGATTTGCGCGCACCCACACCGACCGCCGCCGCCGAGCTGGCAGCCACCGCGCGCGCCGACTGGCTGGATCATCTAGGTCAGCTCGCCTACGGTCTGCAGACAGCGCTGCGCAGGCACTTGGATGAGCGCACGCAAACGCTCGACTGGCTGTCGCGGCGTGTGCAAAGTCCGCAAGCCGCAGTGCGACAACACGAACTCAGGCTGGCCACCTTGCAAACCCGGTTGCGCCATGCTGGCAAGGCCCCGCTCGCCAACCTGCGATTCACCTTAACCCAACGTACTCAACGGCTACGACACGCGCTACCTGATACCGCGTTACTCAAGGCAAGGCTATCCGCGCATTCGCAGCAGCTCAGTACCCGCTTTGCCAGCCGACACGCCGCCGCTGTCCATCAATTCGACAGCCTGCGCGCGCAGCTGGAGCTGCTGGCACCACAGCGAACGCTGGAGCGCGGCTACGCAATCGTGCAAGACGCTGAAGGCCGAATCCTGCGTGATACCGCCGACCTGGCCCAGAAAGAATCGATTGAGCTGCGCTTGGCCAAGGGTCAGGCACACATCAAGATTGCCAAGGTCAGCCAACGATAATGGCTGGTTCCGCTATACTTCGCGCGGCTTGACAAAGGCGCAAGGTTTTTACGGCGCCGGCGTCAACAATTACCCTCACAACAAGACACGTACTCAACCCTCAGGAGGAGTCATGGCACCTATT
>CAZLJL010000140.1:0-5001 GCA_964559785.1 uncultured Bifidobacterium sp. | reverse complement strand
ACCATCACGGAGAGCATCACGGTTTGGCACCGGGCGAGAAGCCACACGAGGCGCCATGGGTAGTGACCTTGCCGCTGGTCTTGCTCGCGATACCTTCCGTCTTCATCGGCTTTATTACCATCGGCCCGATGTTGTTCGGTGACTTCTTCAAGGGTGTGGTCTTTGTCAGCGCCGAGCATCAAGCAATGAGCGAGTTGGCCAAGGCGTTTCATGGGCCGGCCGAAATGGCGGTACATGCGCTCACGACGGCGCCGTTCTGGTTGGCCGTGGCCGGTGTCGCCAGTGCTTATTACTGCTACATGATCAACCCGCGTGTGCCAGCCTGGTTCTACGATACCTTCAAGAGCCTGCATACGCTGCTGGATAACAAGTACTACCTGGACAAGATCAATGAACTGGTGTTCGCGGCCGGTGCACGTGGCATCGGACGTGGTTTGTCAAAAGTGGGTGATCAAACGCTGATTGACGGCCTGATCGTCAACGGTAGTGCACGCGCAGTCGGCTGGTTTGCCGGCATCACCCGCACGCTGCAGACCGGCTATATCTATCACTACGCTTTCACCATGATTCTTGCGGTTGCGATTTACCTTGGCTATCTGCTGATGATCGCCTGACCTTGCCAAGCCACGACGAACGCACAGCACTTCGACCAGAGCACAACACATGACGCAACCCATGACACCTTTCCTGAGCCTCGCGATCTGGGTGCCGATCGTGTTTGGTGTATTGGTCTTGATGAAGGGTGGCGAGCATCGAGTGCCGCAGGCCCGTCTGCTCGCGCTGATCGGATCGCTCGTCAGTTTCATGATTACCTTGCCGATCGTACTTGGGTTCAAACCCACAGCGCATGGTATGCAGTTCGTCGAGAAATCCGATTGGATTCCGCGCTTCAATGTGCATTACCACCTCGGTATTGATGGTCTCTCGCTGTGGTTCATACCGCTCACGGCATTTATCACCGTATTGGTTGTCATTGCCAGCTGGGAGGTAATCGAGAAACGCGTGGCTCAGTATCTGGGCGCTTTCCTGATTCTATCGGGCGCGATGATCGGCGTGTTCTGTGCAGTCGATGCCCTGCTGTTCTTCGTGTTTTTCGAGGCGACGCTGATACCGATGTTCATCATTATCGGTGTCTGGGGTGGTCCGCGTCGCGTATACGCTGCCATCAAGTTTTTCCTCTATACCTTCCTCGGCTCGCTGATGATGCTGGTAGCGCTAATCTGGTTGTATTTTCAATCAGGTAGTTTCGACATCCTTGCGTGGCACAAGCTACCGATTGCGCTTGAGGCGCAGATCTGGGTATTCCTGGCTTTCTTGCTGGCTTTCGCGGTCAAGGTACCGATGTGGCCGGTGCACACCTGGTTGCCGGACGCGCACGTCGAAGCGCCTACCGGTGGCTCTGTCGTGCTGGCCGCCATCATGCTGAAGCTGGGGGGATATGGCTTCCTGCGGTTCTCGCTGCCGATCACACCCGACGCTAGTCAAGCCTTGTCTGGCGTGATGATTACCTTGTCACTGATTGCCGTGATTTATATCGGCTTGGTCGCACTGGTCCAGGCAGATATGAAGAAGTTAGTAGCTTACTCATCGATCGCGCACATGGGCTTCGTCACCCTTGGTTTCTTCGTGTTCGGCGAAATCGCGGTACAGGGCGCGCTGATGCAAATGATCTCGCATGGCTTCGTGTCTGGCGCGATGTTCCTGTGTATTGGTGTGCTGTATGACCGTATGCACTCGCGTCAAATTGCCGACTACGGCGGTGTCATCAACACCATGCCGCGCTTCGCTGCTTTGTTCGTATTGTTCTCGTTGGCGAATGCCGGTTTGCCAGGTACCTCGGGTTTCATCGGCGAGTTCATGGTGATTCTTGGCGCCGTGGAATACAACTTCGCTATCGGTCTACTCGCGGCGACAGCACTGATTCTGGGCGCAGCGTATTCTTTATGGCTGGTCAAGCGCGTGGTATTCGGCGAAGTCGGTAATGAGAACGTCGCCACGCTACAAGATTTATCGATGCGCGAATTTCTGATTCTGGGCGTACTCGCCATCGCCACGCTGTGGATGGGCGTGTATCCCGCACCATTTACCGACCTTACTCAGACCTCGGTAGTCGATCTGCTGAGGCATATCGCCATTAGCAAGATCCCGCAATAAGTCAGGAAATCACTATGACCGAGCTGAACTACGAATTGGCGGGTGCGGAAATCTTCCTCGCGGTTGCGACCATGGTTGTCATGGTGGCAGGATTGTTTGCAGACGAAGAAAAAACACCGCTTAGCCATCGGCTGTCTTTACTTGTGATTGCTGTCACTGCGGCGTTGACGATCAACGACTTCGTGGTACCGGGCACCGCCTATGCCTTCGACCATGGTTATGTGCTTGATCCGATGGCTAGTCTGCTCAAATTCTGTGCTGCCGTGGCGACCTTTCTCACTCTGGTGTATGCGCGCCAGTATTCCAACCAACGCGGCATGTTGGGTGGTAACTTGTCGGGCGAATTCTATGTGCTGGCCTTGCTGACTTTGTTAGGTCAGATGATCATGATCTCGGGGAATAGCTTCCTCGTGATTTACCTCGGCCTTGAATTGATGTCGCTGTCGCTGTATGCCTTGGTTGCACTACGGCGTGATCACGCGATCTCGACCGAGGCTTCGATGAAGTATTTCGTTCTCGGTGCGCTCGCTTCGGGCTTCATGTTGTACGGTATCTCCATGATTTATGGCGCCACCGGCTCACTCGTGCTGAGCAAGATTGCCGAGGTACTCGCCAGCGGCAGTGCTAACAAAACCGTGCTTGCGTTGGGCTTGGTGTTTTTGGTGTCGGGCCTGGCATTCAAGCTATCGGCCGCGCCGTTTCATATGTGGGCCCCGGATGTTTACCCTGGTGCGCCAACCTCCGTAACGCTCCTCATTGGTGGCGCCCCCAAGCTGGCCGCGTTTGCCGTGATCATTCGGATTCTGGTTGAGGGTTTGGGCGCACTGGCGGCAGAGTGGCAGCAGATGATGATAGTGATGGCAGTGGTATCGCTCATCGTCGGCAACATCACCGCGATCGCTCAAACCAATATCAAGCGCATGCTGGCGTACTCTACGATCGCGCAGATGGGTTTCCTGCTGCTCGGTCTTCTATCGGGGGTGTTCGATGGCAGCGATGCAGCATCAGCGGCCAACGCCTATAGCTCTGCCATGTTTTATGTGATCACCTACGTGCTAACAACGGTAGGTAGCTTCGCCGTGATCTTGTTCTTGTCGCGTAGCGGTTTCGAGGCGGATCATCTGGACGACTTCAAAGGCCTGAACCAGCGCAGTCCATGGTTTGCCGCAATCATGATGGTCTTGCTGCTGTCTCTCGCAGGCGTGCCGCCAATGGTCGGTTTTTACGCCAAGCTGGCGGTACTGCAGGCCGCTTTGGCAGCGGGTCATCTCGGACTAGTGGTGTTCGCCGTCCTTGCGTCGCTGGTGAGTGCCTATTACTACCTGCGCGTCGTGAAGCTCATGTACTTTGACGAACCTGAAGATACCGAAGCGATCGAAGCGACCGGCAGCTTGCGGCTTGCCCTATCGCTCAATGGTGTTGCCGTGGTACTGCTAGGGGTGTTGCCGGGACCTTTGATGGCGGCGTGCGCTTACGCCATGACGCAAGCACTCGCATCCTGATCTCGGAACGACATTGAATTCCGCTACCGCCAGCTGGATGGTCATCGCGCTCATGGCCTTTTGCGCGAACTTTCCTTACTTCACCGAATCCTTATTCGGTTTTTATCGTCTGAAACAAGGTCCTAAATCGGCGTTCGTTCGCATCTTCGAGCTAGTCATTCTGTATTTTCTGGTGCTAGGCGTTGCGTATGCAATCGAGTCCTGGATCGGTAACGCCTTCCCCCAAGGTTGGCAGTTTTATGCGGTTACCCTGTGCCTTTATTTGACGCTTGGTTTCCCGGGTTTCGTGCACCGTTATCTACGCCGCCGCGCTACCTGATCGGTATGGACGTGGTCGCCGTTCGACAAGCCTCCCACCGTAGTTGTGCCCATAGCGGCTAAGGCGCACCACATGGACCAGCACCTGAAAGAAACACTGATCAGCGGCGAAGTGGTTTACGAGGGTAGCTTCTTGAAAGTGCGTCGCGATAGTGTTCGTCTGCCCGATGGCTCAGAGACCGCACGTGAGTACTTTCGTCATCCCGGCGCGGTTGTCATTATCCCTCTGCTCGATGACGGCAGGGTTCTTCTTGAGCGGCAGTATCGTTATCCGAATGATCAAGTCTTTGTCGAGTTGCCTGCGGGAAAACTCGAATATGGCGAAGACCCATTGTTGTGCGCACAGCGCGAGTTGCGTGAGGAAACCGGTTACAGCGCATCGGACTGGCGATTCGTTTGCACCATCCACAATGCCATTGCGTACTCTGATGAGCACCTCGATATTTTTCTTGCACGTGGGCTAGTGTCAGGTGAGCAGCAACTCGACCCGGGTGAATTTCTTGAACTGATCAGTGTCTCACCGGAAGAATTGATGACATGGGTTAGGCAGGGTCAAATCACGGATGTGAAGACACTGATTGGTGCCTTTTGGCTAGAAAAGATCTTGCGCGGTGAGTGGTAGCGTTTCAATAGACCTTGTTAAAGGCAGCAGTGTTTTTTCAATCATTGGCTGTGCGTATGTGCGGGGTCTGAACATACCCGCCTTCCCTCAGATAATTTATGGTCTGGCCTAGCGGTTCCGTTCTCGATTAACCATCGGTGGAAACTATTTCGTAGAAATGTCACTACTTGTACTCTTCATCTTTCGAGTACACGGCCATGAGTTACGTTCCAAATATATCGGAAAATTCTAGTATTTCGAGCGGGCAGTTTCCTGTTCATCAGATAAACCCTTCAGTCCAACCCACTCGGCATAAAAACCCGGTGGCTCAAAATCAACCTGGCGCGCCGAAAATGAGCGCAAGAGCCAATGCTTATGTGAAATGGCTGGAAGAATCAGCAAGCGAAGGTATTGCCCTGGCCCAGA
>CAZLJL010000139.1:0-5042 GCA_964559785.1 uncultured Bifidobacterium sp. | reverse complement strand
GTTGATCGCGCTCATCGCGCCTGATCTCTAGCTCGGTGACAACCCAGAGCAGCGTGACCAGCAACAGCAGCCCGATAATCCAAGCTAACAGGCGCCAGATATCCGAGGACATCTCCCACTCATCGGGTTTTTGCGGTGCACGCACTTTGGGAAAGCCTATCTCTTGGACAAATCACCCGTCCATTAGAAGGTAAATACTGAGCAATGAAGGTCGGACAGCGCAGAAAAAACAAAGCAATCTACATATGCTTTGCGCTGCATCAGCGCTACCGAGTCCTAAGAAGCTCAATTGTTCCATCATGGAACCAAAGAGCCGTTTAGCGTAGATGCTTTAAGAAGGCATACGTAGCGCCATTAGATTGAGAAAATTAATTCATGAGCTTAAATCCTTCGGGTACCCGCGCAATCCTGAGTGTTCAACTCGAGGCCAGCCGCGGGATTCTTGCCGCTATCGATCTCTGCACTTACTTTACTGTAGGGCCCAACCAAGCCAACAAAGAATAAATTTGATTGCTTCTTTAAGGAATATCCGATTCCGTATTGACCAACATAATCACACTTTCCTTCAAGAAAGCTGAGACGAATTTCATCTGGTTTGAAATTCTCAAGACGCAAAGCTAGAGCTAAGTCGCCACCAGTTACTACATTATTTGTATGAGTCCGAGTATGCCGTATGCCCAACATAAAATTAGGCATGGCGCTACTTGCATCTCCGAACAGCCATCGCAAACCGACATAGGCCCGTGTTTCATCATGATTGAGCCCATCCGCTCTAGCTTCTTCATAGGCAGTAATGAACAAGACTGCGATTAGGATGCTCGTGAAGGGCTTTAAAGATTTCATGGTCACCACCTCGTTTGTGTACTTCGGTTAATCGACTTAACAGTACATGTCCCACAAGGAACTTGGCTAGCGCCTCACAATCAGCATGCCAATCAGTAAGCCAATAGCGCCTGCCGCGCCGACAGCACGCCAGGGTTTTTCGTGAACATAGACATCGGTGTCATGCGCGATCTTTCGACCTCTGCGGACTGCCGATTCCTGTAAGTCATTTGCCCGTGTGATCGCCTGATCGAGTACTTTCATGGCTGTGGAGCGCAGCTCAGCCGCTTTCGCTTCACCAACATCAGCCGCCTCATCAAGTAAGGCTTGAGCATCTTGTATCAATGGTTTTAAGTCATCTCGGACATTTGTGAATGTGGAATTCGACATAAACGCCTCCATCAAAGAAAAGAGCTGTATGTATACGTCCATCATTCAAAGGGAAAGAGAAGAAGTTGGCCAAATATTGAAATCAAACAAACTCTGCAGCGCCAACCAAGATAATTTTTCGAAAATCAACCCAATGCCATAACGCTTATCAGCATTTAGTCCAGAGTGAACGATATAAAAAACGTCGTATGGAGAGCCGGCCGATCTATGTTAGGCTGCGTTCGGGTGTTGTCAGGAAGTACTAGACCGGCATCTCTGCTAGCACATCAATAAGGCTTAAGCGCTGGACTTGGGCGCAGGCTGCATTAGCTGAATGGCATTCGCATAGCCCGCAAGCTAGCCGCGCAGCCAAGTATCCGTAGTCCAACCATTTGTCGAAAAGCCTTGATGGACAACGATTCCGAGAAGGTCATCAACTCCAAAATTGCTCAGCTTCAAGCTGATATTGAGATTTTGCGAGATAGCTATCTGGCTATTAATAAGCGCTACACAAGCAGCCTCGCGTCCATCAATGATTTGACACTCTCTTCGCTCGAAGCAGCCCTACGCGCTGCTAGCGCAGCTGAAAAGGCGGCGATGGCATGTAAAAGTGCTACTGAGGCCGCGTTAAAGTCGGCCAATGCCATGGTGATTGATGCCACTCGGGCTGCAGCCGAGTCTGCAAGTCTTGCGGCCATCGCATCCGCAGAAGCTGCAGCATCAGCCTCGGCAGCGGCAGCAGCAGCGGCTACCGCTGCCGCTATGCAAGCGGAGGAGTCCGCTGCGCAAGCATCGGCCGAAGCAGCGTTGGCAACACAGCGAGCAACCAAAGCAGCAGCTGAGGCCGCAGAAATGGCCAACCGGGCAACTGCGGTTGCCCGATCGCTAAATGAACAGGCATAGCATCTGCCTAGTAGTACGTTACAGGTTCTATAAGGCACCGCCGGAAGGCTGCTCGCAAACCGTGACTGACCGGCTGTGTAGTCGAATAGACGACCAATAACAAATACAACGGAAGATGCCGGTGTCTGAGACAAATACCTCAAAAGCAGATGATCATTTATTGGATGATGTCACCGCACTTGAAACTCAGGTTGAAGATCTATTTGAATTAAGTACCCTAGGTTCGTGTAAGGTCTCTGAAGATGGTACTTGTCTCAGCATTAATAGCCAAGCGCTCAAGTGGATTGGTTGCTCACGTGAGTCTATCCTTGGACGAAAATCACCGATCAGCCCCATAGCGACAAAAAATTGGGAGAGTCTTAAAACCTCCTTGCAACTTGAATCCAATGATCGCGCGGGAGAAAGAAGCTTTGCGCTAACCGACACCAGGGGACAGAAGAGATTTTTTCATTTTCTGAACACAATTCCAATTTCTCAAAATCGCTTATCACCCAAGCAGACCATAATTTTCGATCTTGCTGAGCACAGCCGGCAAGCAGAATGGCAACGAATATCTTCAGTGGTGTTCGAATCAAAGATGGGGATTTGCGTTGCTGACGAAAACGGCAAAATTATCGAGGCAAATAATGCCTTTTCCAAGATAACAGGATACTCGGCCGATGAATTGCGACAAAAAGGGTTTGATTTCTCTGACCTACTGCCAGGCAATATCGAGCTGAAAGGCAAGGTACAAGATTCGCTAGCAAATAGCGGAGAATGGGAAGGCGAGATTCGAGAACACAGGAAGGACGGTAGCAGCTTCACCGCATGGGTGAATATCTCGGTAGTTCAGATGAAAGATAACCGGGCGTTTTATTACGTCCTGTGCGCGTACGATATAACTACGAACATAAGCTCGCAAGAAGAGATTCACAATCTCGCCTACTTCGATCCCCTGACCCAGCTTCCCAATCGAAGAAAATTGAATGAGACCTTATCTAAAATTCTCAGTACCACTCCCCGCCCCCGCTCCCATGGCGCCGCCCTTTTTATTGACTTAAACAAATTCAAGTCATTGAACGACACCAGAGGGCATAGCGTCGGCGATATGCTACTGATTGAAGTGGGACATCGACTACAACACACCATCCGCACGGGCGATACCGTTGCGCGCGTCGGCGGTGATGAATTTGTTGTTTTACTAGAGGATCTCAGCGAGGATCTCTCCAAAGCAACACATGAAGCCAACAAGATTAGTACCAAGATCCTGAAATCTCTCGCCAGGCCGTATAAGCTCGGGGATATTCAATTCAACTGTGGTGCAAGCATTGGCATAAACATCTTCGGGCACGGAGATCTAGTACATGATGTCATTCAACATGCAGATATGGCCATGTATGAGGCAAAGAAGAATGGGAGAAACTCTCTCTGCTTCTATGACCCTGCCATGAAAGCATCTGCTACTGCTCACGCAAACCTTGAGCAGGAACTCGGCATCGCACTCGAGCTCGGTCAGCTCGCTCTATTTTTACAGCCGCAGTTTAATTCAAAGGACGAGATTTCATCGGCTGAAATCTTACTACGTTGGAAACATCCAATTCGCGGCCTTCTGAAACCTAATGAGTTCATTTCGGTCGCTGAGGAGTCAGGCCTCATCGTCCCTATCGGCTTCTGGGTCATCAAAGAGGCATGCCGACAAATCCGGCGCTGGGCATCAGACCCGCTACTCGCCAAAATAAAGCTCGCCGTCAATGTCAGTGCTCGCCAGTTTCAAGACCCGAACTTTGTGAAAAAGATTTTCCAAATTGTCCAGACGAGCGGCATCGACGGATCTATGCTGATTCTAGAATTGACAGAAAGTATGATGCACGACATAAATCAGGTTCGTGAAAAAATGGAAAAAATTCGCGAACTTGGTATCCGGTTTTCACTTGATGACTTTGGAACAGGATACTCGTCGTTGGCTAGCCTGATTCAACTACCGATCGAACAGTTGAAGATCGACCAAATTTTCGTGAAAAATATGCTGGTGAACTCAGGCGACGCTATAGTAGTAAAGACCATCATTGCGATGGCGCAGAGTCTCGGAATTAATGTCATCGCTGAAGGATTGGAAACAAAGGCAACCAAGGATTTGCTCGAAGAGATGGGTTGCTCGCTCTACCAAGGCTATCTTTTTAGTCGACCGTTACCGACCCAAGCATTCGAGAATTTCGTTAAAAACAGCTTGTTTGAATTAGTTCCCCAAGCTTGACTTGGCTACCCTACACACGATTGCAACGCAAAAGATTTCTTGAATTCTCTTCTGAGCGGCTCATCAGTTGCTTTCGTAATCTCCGTCCTACCAATCAGCTTTTACTACAATCATGTGGCTGCTTATCAATCTAAGAATTGGTAAGCTATATCTGCTGGGATCTGTAATTTAGCTGCAGCAACAGAACCATCCTTGGAAAAAGCCTCGTGAAGTGGCTTGAATCTAGACTCCCGCATTATCCCCAGCGCCTCAATCAAATTTGATACTTCATGCATGGGCGCATTGCTTGATATATCGTCAATCAGACGCTTTCTAGGAAGAGTCATGGTGAGATTCCTCGCTGTTAAGTAATTAATGAAATCATTAGTTTTGTGCTTTATGAATCATCGTGTTCTTTCGTCACAAATGTTGAGTAAATCCGTTATGTCGAAAGCGCTACGAAACTCCCTACGACGAGCCTCTGACCAACGCCATGCGCTGACAAACTGGATGGGTTGATACTTGATGTGCCTATGGTAGTAATGCAGATATCTCTGGCAATACGCGTCAAATACAGGTGCTGGAATAACATCTGGATATCTCTCACGCATTTCACGCATAAGTTTCGGCAGGTTATCCATGAATTTCAGCCTTGATCGGTTGCGCATCATTTCTACTCAACACATACTCACCTGGTGCTGCGGGGAGTTCGTTATCGTCACTATGAATCGGCACC
>CAZLJL010000138.1:0-5044 GCA_964559785.1 uncultured Bifidobacterium sp. | reverse complement strand
TGCGAGATATGGCCCTTGCCCATATCACTCAGCATGTGCATGATGCCGCGCGTCAGGCTCTCGCCTTTCGACTCCACCAGTTTCTGCTGGGCCTCGGGGTTGGTCGCTAAAAAATTCTTGGGTGACAAGGCGTCAATCGTCTGCTGGGTAGCAAAGCGGATTTTGCGTTTGGTTTTTTCGTCTGTCTCGACCGCTTCCGCTAATGCATTCAAGTAGCGCGCATTCAGCAGATACACTGCCGCGTTAAAGGCATGCAGCGGATTGTTATGCCATGCAGGGTCGGCAAATCGACGGTCACGAATATCGGGGGCACGTTGTGCCACCAGCGCTGTCCAGAGTGTCGACCACTCCTCCGTAAAATCCTTTTGCAATTGCGCTAGTTTTTCAGGGGGTACCACCGCATTGATGGGCGCCATCGGCGGCACTGCAGGCAAATTCGGCATGGCGGGCATTGAAGGTAGCCCGGCTTGCATCAGGTTGAACATCGACTGCCACTGCTTCGGGTCGGTCACTTGCTCGAGCCACTGCTGTGCGGCTGCCTGCTGCGCCGCGTTGCGGTCTGAAGTATTCATGCGCTTTCCGGACTGTTCAGTCGAGCGTTCGCTGCAGCGCGTGGTGGTCGGTGCTAGGATGCGCGCTGACTTTCGCTAGAGCAGGCATACCGTGCATATCGCTGCAGTGGGTTGGATTTATGTGACGCTGATGATGGCTATCACCGAGGAGACGGTGGTGGCAGGCATTATGACGTTTTTCCTGTATGGCGTGTTGCCAACGGTGCTCATTGTTTACCTCGGTGGCAGTCCGCAGCGACGCCGACGCAACGAAGAAGCACGTCTGCGCATGATGCAAGAACGGCAAACCGCGAACAACCCCGAGGAAAAGCAGGGCAGCGATCGGACTAACTGAGCCAGATCATCGACGCCATGCGACCCGTGGTGCGATCGCGTCGGAATGAGTAAAACCGCTGCGGATCGGTGACGGTGCAATGCTCGCCACCTGCCACCTGCGTCACCCCCACCCCGGCCAATGCCCGCTTCGCCAGCGCTGGCAGGTCCGCCAAAAACTTGCCGGGTCTATCCGCTATCGCCCTGAATACCGATGCATCTGCCTGCAGATGCGCGAAGGCGTCCACCACGTCCTCACCCACCTCGAACGCTTGCGGCCCGATCCCGGGTCCAAGCCAGGCAAGGATTTCCTCGGCACCACAGTCCCGCATGGCGTTCACCGTCGTTTCCAGGACGCCAGCGGCAAGGCCGCGCCAACCCGCATGGGCCGCGCCAACGACGCGGCCACCGCGATCCGTTAGAAGCACTGGGGTACAGTCAGCCGTCATGAT
The DNA here is from genome assembly GCA_964559785.1 of uncultured Bifidobacterium sp. Taxonomy (GTDB): domain Bacteria; phylum Pseudomonadota; class Gammaproteobacteria; order Burkholderiales; family Burkholderiaceae_D; genus Pernthalerella. The sequence continues at coordinate 3,708 of CAZLJL010000138.1, read as the reverse complement.
GGCGCACACTACCCCGGCGCGGGTCGCAATGCAGGCATCGGCTTGCATGGTGGTTTGCGGATGGTCGGCGTTGATCACCCGGGCACCGTGGACTTGTGTCAGCCAGACCGGTTCGGACGGAAGTTGCTGCCGCAGTAGCGCGCGGTTGTGTGTAACCGCATGCTCGGTATCGCCAACATGAGCGCCCAGGTTAAGGCCACCACTACCTGCACCATCGTCATAGGGTGCTTCGCTGACACCGCCTCGGCGCGTGGTCGACAACACCGACACCGATGCGGGCAGCCCCGGCCATTGAATATCAAGGACAGGTAGGCCCATCACGCAACGGTGAAGTCGATACCAGCGCGTGCCAGCAGCTGCGACATGTCAGCCGGCAGCGCAGCTGTCCATTCGCAGCTTTCTCGATTTGCGGGGTGCTGTAATGCGAGCCGCTCCGCGTGCAAGGCCTGACGGGGAAACACTCCGGCCAGATGCTGCTTGCCATAGACCGTATCCCCCACCAAGGGAAATCCAATCGATTGCAGGTGTACGCGAATTTGATGGGTGCGCCCGGTTTCCAACCTGCAGCGCAGTAGCGCGACTGGTTTACCGTCCAGCATGCCGTTGGCCACCCGCGAATAATGCGTCACTGCGGGTTTGGCCAGCAGCGATTTGCTGACCGCCATGCGGGTTCGATCACGTGGATGGCGTCCGATGGCCGCCTCAATCCGCCCACTCGAAATAGGTTGCCCCCATACCAGCGCGAGATACTCGCGCCCCATGCTGCGCTCCTGCAGTTGTCGGACCAAATGAGTCTGCGCCGACAGGGTTTTCGCGACCACCAGCAGACCACTGGTGTCTTTGTCGAGCCTATGCACGATGCCTGCACGCGGCACACCTGCCAGCTGCGGCCAGTGATGCAGCAAGCCATTCAGCAAGGTGCCCTGCCAATTACCCGCAGCCGGGTGCACTACTAACCCGACAGGCTTATGAATCACCACAATCGATTCATCCTCATGCAGCACATCCAACACCATGGGCTCGGGCTGGAAGGCAAAGTCGCTATTCGAGGGTTGTGGTTGTAGTGTGATTAATTCATCACCCAGCATGCCCGATTTTGCCTTCGCCACTTTGCCGTCGACCAACACATGACCGCTATCGATCCACTGCTGTAAGCGAGCGCGCGAGTACTGCGGCAAAAGCGATGACAATACTTTATCGAGCCGGACGCCACAGCTACTGGCATCGAGTTTCAGCGAAATCGGTGCAAGATCATCGACGCCCGCGCTGAATTCATCGGCGTCTTCCGCGTCATCAATCGAGTCTTGCAAATCTGGCGGGATCGGATCAGGTTTCAACGTCTTCGGGGCCGGCTTGGCGTGGGAGTTCATCGGCTATAATCCTTGGCGAATTCCGATTTTCCACCGACCTCCCCCATGCCAAAGCTTCTCTTAAGACTTACTTTGATCGCACTTACGCTGGCACTTGTTGCCTGCGGCTCCATTGGGGAAAAGAGGGACGAAACCAAGAACTGGTCGGCAGACAAATTATACGCTGAGGCGGTAGAACAGCTGAAGGGCGGCTTCTACGAGAAATCCATCAATTATTTCGAGAAGCTCGAGTCACGTTATCCGTTCGGCACCTATGCACAGCGGGCCCAGATGCAAATTGCTTACGCTTACTACAAGCAAAACGAGCAGGCACAGTGTCTGGCGGCAATCGACCGCTTTATTCGGCTGCATCCGAACCACCCCAACGTCGATTACATGTACTACCTGCGTGGGTTAGCGAACTTCAAGGACAAGAAAGGCTTGTTGGATTTTGTCAGCGAGCAGGATCCTACCGAACGCGACCCAAAAGCGGCACGTGCCGCCTTCGATGCCTTCAAACAGCTGATCGACCGCTACCCCAACAGCCAATATGCTGAGGATGCGCGCGACCGTTTGAATTACCTGCTCGACGCCATGGCCAAGTATGAAGTACATGTCGCCAACTACTACTACCGTCGTGGCGCCTATGTTGCAGCCGCTAACCGGGCGCAAAACGTAGTGCGTGATTACCCAGGCTCTGAAGCCGCCAAGAATGCGCTACGCATTCAGATGCTTTCCTATGACGCTATGGGCATGAAAGAACTGCGCGACGACACTGAACGTGTCTATGAACTAAACTTCCCGAAAGCCGATGCCGACGACATCGCAAGCGGCAAAAAGCCCTGGTGGAAGGTTTGGTAAGCTCGCTTCTATACGGCCAGCGATTTTTTAGTGCCTTCAGTAACGCGACCGCCTGCTCAGGCGGCGCGCCGACGAAATATCCAACGCGATTCGTTAGAAACCTTCGCGTCAAACGCGTAACCCTCGCTGTCAAATTCCTTCAGCTGCTCGGGCTTGGTGAGCTTGTGTTCGATCGCATAACGCGTCATTAATCCTCGCGCGCGCTTGGCAAAAAACGAAACAATCTTGTAACCACCACCCTTCCACTCCTCGAACACCGGGGTAATCACTGGGTGATCCAGCTTCGCAGGCTTTACCGATTTGAAGTACTCCTCGGAGGCCAAATTCACCAGCGCAGCTGCCTTCGCGGCCTTGAGCGACGCATTGATGGCCTCGGTGATCTCATCACCCCAGAAGGCATATAAATCCTTGCCGCGCTTGGTCGTCAGCCGTGTGCCCATTTCCAAGCGATAAGGCTGCATCAGATCGAGCGGGCGCAGTACTCCGTACAAACCCGACAAGATACGCAGATGCTTCTGTGCCCAATCGAGTTGTCGAGTATTCAGGCTTCGCGCATCCAGTCCCTCGTACACATCACCATCGAAGGCAAGCATGGCCGGGCGTGAGTTATCTGACGTGAACTTCTTCGACCAGCTGGCATAACGCGCCACATTCAGCTGCGCAAGACTGTCGGAGATACTCATCAGGCTGCCGATTTCGGCTGGCGGCATCGTGCGTAGCGTTGAGACGAGCTCGGCCGAGCGCGCGATAAAATCTGGCTCAGTGGTCTTGTTGACCTTGATCGGCGACTCGAAGTCGAGTGTTTTAGCGGGCGAGAGAACAATCAACATAAGTAATGTGCAGCATGAATGCCAAGAGTACGGAAGATATCGATCCGAACCGACCTTACGATCGATCCCAATAAAAAAACTGTGGTTGCAACTGGTATCACAAGATAATCAGACCAATGATACCGAAATCACCTGTCCGCCTGGTGCTCGACACCAATGTCTGCCTCGACCTGTTCGTCTATCGTGATCCGCGCTGGCAGCGACTGGTGCAATCGATGGAAAACGGTGAGGTCGCCTGCGTGACGCGCGAGGACTGCCGCACCGAGTGGACACTCGTCCTTGAATACCCGCGCTTTGCGCTGGATGATCGCGCAAAGCAATCTGCACTCGACGAATTTGATCGGCTGATCCTGATGACCGACACCTATCAGGCTTCTGAGATAACACTACCCGTCTGCAAAGACCGAGATGATCAGAAATTCCTCGAACTGGCCGCCACCAGTGGCGCTCACTATCTGATATCAAAAGACAAAGCACTGCTCAAACTGGCACGGCGGGTTCGCAAGCTCGGCTTGTTTGAGATCACCACGCCGGAGCATTGGGTCGCGCGCTAAGCGAATACGTCTTATGGAACGCACATCACCCCTTAAGCGATGCGCGCCACTCCCGCATAAGCTCGGTGTTTTCTTTTCGGTCGGCACTCACCTGCTGCACGCTGGGTCGCTCAG
>CAZLJL010000137.1:0-5068 GCA_964559785.1 uncultured Bifidobacterium sp. | reverse complement strand
CGAGGACACAACACCGCCAGTGACGAATACAAACTTGGTCATTGCACGATGTGCCGAATGGCACTTGCGGGAAATGCGAATTATACCGCAAAGAACCATGGCAACCGCGCTACTCTTGCCCCTCTGCGGTGTCAGGCATGGAGGGATGACAGCGCTGGCTAGACCAGTAGCGCGGCGTTTCGCAGGCCTGCTTCAGCGTAATGCCGGTAGGGTCGATGGTGAGGCTCACCGCCCCGCTGCGGTCGCTGCGTAGAACGGCAATACCCCGCTCGCGGTAGCGCGCTACCACCGCCGCCTTCGGGTGACGATAGCGATTGCGATAGCCCACCTGAAACAGCGCTATTTTTGGCGCCACTGCATCCAAAAACTGAGGCGTTGACGAGGTGCCACTACCGTGGTGCGGCGCTAGCAAGACATCAGCGCGGAGTTGATCGGCAGCACGCGCCAGCAATGCGCGCTCCTGAGGCGCTTCAATATCCCCTGTCAGCAGCACCGCGCGATCGCCGACGCTGATTTTCAGGGTGCAGCTGCGCGCATTCGGTTTACTCACCTCGCTATCGCTCACCAGAGGATGCAAAAACTCGAATCGCACACCGTCCCTCTGCCAGTGCTGCCCGGCGACGCACGACACATGGCGCGCATCGATCAGTGGATGGGCCGATGGCAAAGACGACGCAATCCAACCAACATCCACGGCACTTAGCAGGCTGCGCGCACCACCGGCGTGGTCGCTATCGCTATGTGAAATCACGATCGCGTCGAGCCGATCGATGCCTCGGGAGCGCAGATAAGGCAAGATCACTCGGCTGGCACCATCCGCTGCGGCGGAATACTTCGGGCCGGTGTCGTACAGCAGCCGAAAGCTTGGGGTCTCGATCAATAAGGCGTTGCCTTGCCCGATGTCGAACGCCGTCAGCCAAAGCCCCTGCGAAGGTGCCCTTGGTACCGCCATCATCAATGGCAACCAAGCCAACAGACCCGCCCAGCGAAGTGGCCAGCCGCGCGGTGCCAACAACCACGCCGTGCCAACGACTGCCAGAAGTGTTTCCAGCAAATCCGGCTTCGGTACCTGCCATACCGCCAGCGGCAGCGCGGCGAGCCACTCCAGCCCCTGTGCCAGCAAGGCCAGCGTGCCGTGCGCCAATTGCAAGACCCAATCACAGAGCGGTGCTGGCAACACGACGCCGATCAAGGCCAGCGGTGTCACCAGTGCGCTGATCACGGGTATGGCCACCGCATTGGCGACGGGGCTGATCAAGGACACCTGAGCAAACAGCAACAAGGTCAGCGGCAACAAGCCTGCCGTCACGGCCATCTGGGTATGGGTCGCCGAGCGCAGCGCAGCGCGCCAACCGCTACCGCCGCGCAATCGTCCATCGGACGCGAAGAGCAGGCAGGCAATCGCACCAAAAGACAGCCAAAACCCCGGCCATAGCACCGCCCAGGGATCAAACAGCAGCACCACCAGCAAGGCAGACGCCAGTAATTGCGAGGCACTCAGCAAGGCATTGCCCCATACGGCCATTGCAGCCACCGCCAACATCAGCAAAGTGCGCTGCGCCGGTATGCCAAAACCTGCCAATGCGACGTAGCCCAGCGCAGAAAGCAGACCCGCGATCGCCGCCGCTTTACGTGCCGGCAGCCAAAGTGGCAACTGCGTGCCGATAAAAAACGAATGGCGCCACAAAAAATGTACCAGACCGGAAAACAGCGCCGCGATCATGGTGATGTGCAAACCAGAGATCGAGATCAGGTGCCCGATACCAGTGCGGTTAAAGATATCCCAATCGGCCACCTCAATACTGCGCTGGTCGCCCATCACCAACGCAATAATCACCCCGCTAAAACGCGCATCGGGCAGCGCCTGTTGAATGCGCTCGCGAAGCGTATGGCGCGCCCTACCCACCAGATCGCGTGCACTGACCACAAACACGTCCAGCAGGTGCGCCGGGTTCTGCCGCACATACCCATTAGCGCGAATACCCTCCGTCAGCCACCACGCCTCTGCATCAAATCCATCGGGATTCAATTGCGCATGCGGTTGCTTCAACCGAGCGGTGAATTGCCAGCGCTGGCCGGGTATCAGCACAGGCGTAGACTGATCGGCCGCATACCACCCGAGGGCAACGCGGCCAGGCACCGAGACCATGCGACTACCGTCAGACGCGTGCTCTACCTCAAACACAAAGCGCTGCCCGTCCTCGAAACGATTCGGCAGGCTAGCGACAATACCGGTGAGTTGGAGATCTATGCCCTCAAGCTCTGCCGGCAAGGATTCTGCCAATCGATGTTGTGCCCGTTGTGATGACCACCCAGCACCCAGACTGATACCCGCGACCACCAATAGCAACACTCGCCAGCGCGATGTCATCCAGGACACACGAACCAAGGCGAGCGCACCCAGTGCGAGCAGTGATAACGACAGGAATGCGGGCGGCAGATCAGCGCGCGTCTGTAGCCATAGCGTGCCGGCCAGCCAGCCGAGCGCAAGCGCGCGCACTAAACCATCATGAGGTTGCCAAGGCGAGGCAATACGCGCGCGACATTGTTCGATGTCTGCGCAGCGATCTCTGCCAAAGGCTGACCGCGCAACTCGGCCAGCACCGCAGCGATACGAGGTAGCTGCGCCGGCGTGTTGACGCCGGGATGCAGCCATGCGGGAGAAATATCGGGGGCATCGGTTTCGAGCACGATCGCGTTTAGCGGCAGCATGGTCGCCAGACGCCGAATCTGCAATGCCCGAGTGAAGGTCATCGCGCCACCAAAACCAAGGACGAATCCAAGTGAGATAAACGCCTCAGCCTGTTGCACACTGCCATTGAATGCATGGGCAATACCGCCCACCACCGAGATGCGGCGCAGATGTTTGAGCAGCATGTCCTGCGATCGACGCACATGCAGAATCACCGGCAAAGAAAACTCACGCGCAATCTTCAACTGCTCGACATAGAAGTGAATTTGCTTCTCGCGCATCGCGTCAGTGGTGAGTTCAGGCACAAAAAAATCCAGGCCAATTTCACCAATACCGACAAACCGCTCGTCAGTCAGCGCAAGCGCGACCGCCTCGCGCAGCTGTTGGAGGTGCGCCTCCTCTGCTTGCGGCACATAGAGCGGATGAATACCAAGCGCATACACACAATTTGGCAGCGTCGCAGCAAGCTGCGCAACACGAGCGAAGTTGGTAGCGTCGACGGCAGGCACCACAATCCAGCGCACATCTTGCTCGGCCGCATGCTGTGCTAGTTGAGAGGCAGCGTCGCCGAACTCTGCAGCGTCGAGATGACAGTGACTATCGACCAGCATCGAGGTCGCTCAGGCAAGTCCTTGCGCTGTCAAATGCAGCACACGGTCACAGCGCTGCGCCAGATCGGCATCATGTGTCACGATCACGAAGGCGGTGCCGAGTGTTTGCGACAACTCGAGCATCAGCGCAAATACCTGCTGCGCGGTGCCACGGTCGAGGTTGCCGGTCGGCTCATCTGCCAATACGCAAGTTGGCTGCGTGACCAGCGCACGCGCCAGTGCCACGCGTTGACGCTCACCCCCAGACAACTCCCCTGGAAGATGAGATACGCGCGCTGACAAACCAACGCGCGCCAATATCTGCCCCGCCGCTTCGCGCGCCTGCTCACGCGGCAACCGCCGGATCAGCAAGGGCATAGCAACGTTATCCAGCGCAGTGAACTCTGGCAGCAAATGATGAAACTGGTACACAAAACCAAGCGATCGATTACGTAGCTCGCCACGTTCAGTTTCATTCAGCTTGGCCATATCCTTGCCGAGCAGTTGCACCTGCCCTCTGTCCGGCAAATCAAGCCCACCGAGCAGATGCAGCAAGGTGGACTTACCAGACCCAGAGACGCCGACGATCGCAACGCGCTCGCCACGATGCACTGTCAGACTAATGTCGCTCAGTACCGTCAATGCTTCACGCCCCTGCGCAAAGCTGCGGCTCAGTCCAGTACAGGTCAGCACGACATCGCTCGGCTCACTCATAGCGCAATGCCTCCGCCGGCCGCACGCGCGCTGCGCGCCAACTCGGATACAGCGTTGCTAGAAATGCCAGCAACAGCGCAATGCCCGCGATCCGTCCCACATCAGGCCAACGCAAATCAGATGGAAGTGCACTGATCAAATAGATATCGCGCGGCAGAAACTGAAAGCCAAGCACACTTTCGATGAAGGGCACGATCACATCAATGTTCAAAGCGACCAGCACACCCAGCGAGACACCGATAGCGGTACCGATCAATCCCACCAGTGCACCTTGGATGATGAAGATTTTCATGATCGATGGTGGTGATGCGCCCAGAGTGCGCAAGATCGCAATGTCGGCCTGCTTCTCGGTGACGGTCATTACCAGCGTCGATACCAAGTTGAACGCGGCGACTGCGATGATTAGCGTCAGAATAATGAACATCATGCGCTTCTCAGTCTGAACTGCGGCGAACCAGCTACGGTTCTGCTGCGACCAGTCGCGCACCACCAAGTCACCCTTCAGCGTCGCACCCAATTCAGCGGCCACCTCAGGTGCACGCTGCATATCGGCGATTTTTAGGCGTAGGCCGCTGGGGCCGGATAAGCGAAACAGTCGTTGCGCATCTTCCAACTGAATGAACACCAGCGCAGAGTCAAACTCGTAGTGCCCTGCCTCGAAGATACCCACTACATTGAACTGTTTCAATCGCGGCAGTACGCCTGCGGGCGTCAGTTGTCCCTGCGGTGCGATCAGGGTTAATTTGTCGCCAACGCGCAAACCGAAGCCACGTGCCAACGCGCTACCAATCACGATATTGAACTCGCCCGCACGCAGGTCGCTCAAATGTCCGCGCAACATTTGCGATGCCACCGCTGAAACTTTAGGCTCCTGATCCGGCAAGATGCCGCGCACCATCACGCCACGCACCACATCATCGCGCACCACCATCGCCTGTCCATCCACGAACGGTGCAGCGCCTCGTACCTCGGGGTGTTTAACGGCTTCACTGGCTAGCGAAGCCCAGTCCGGCAAGTTTCCCGAGCTATCGAAAATCTCGACATGCGACAGCACCGATAGCATGCGATCGCG
>CAZLJL010000136.1:0-5142 GCA_964559785.1 uncultured Bifidobacterium sp. | reverse complement strand
GCCGCTTCTTTCATGATCGCATTGACTTCTTCGACCGTGGTATCGCGCGCTGCGATAAAGGACAGATCTACAACCGATACATTGATGGTCGGAACACGAATCGCGTAGCCATCAAGCTTGCCATCCAACTCGGGCAGCACCAGGCCAACAGCAACGGCAGCGCCGGTTTTGGTTGGGATCATCGACATGGTCGCCGATCGAGCGCGGCGCAGGTCTTCGTGCATCACGTCCGTCAGTACCTGATCGTTGGTGTAAGCATGCACCGTAGTCATCAGACCATTCAATAAGCCAATCTTGTCGTTCAGCGGCTTGACCAGTGGTGCGAGGCAGTTGGTGGTGCAGGAGGCGTTAGAAATCACCGTGTGCGAGGATTTCAATACCGACTGATTGACGCCGTAAACCACGGTCGCATCGACATCTTTACCACCGGGTGCCGAGATAATGACTTTCTTGGCGCCACCTTTCAGGTGTGCCGATGCTTTTTCTTTGGAGGTGAAGAAGCCGGTGCACTCGAGCACTACATCAACACCCAACTCACCCCATGGAATCAGCGCCGGATCGCGCTGGGCAAATACGCGAATCTTGTCACCGTTGACGATCATGTAATCACCGTCGACCGTCACCGTGCCGGGAAACTTACCGTGGGCTGTGTCGTAGCGCGTCAGATGCGCGTTGGACTCCGGCTTGCCGAGATCATTGATCGCGACAATCTGGATATCATTTTTCTTACCGCCTTCGTAGTGTGCGCGCAGTATGTTGCGGCCGATTCGACCGTAACCGTTGATGGCAACTTTGATGGTCATGGGGTTCTCCTGAGTGCGATGGTTGTTAACCGTGTCTAATCAGATCAGTGCAGGACCGATCTAACCGCGGCCACCACGCGATCGGTGGTGAAGCCAAAATATTTGAACAATGCACCAGCCGGTGCGGACTCGCCGAAGGTATCGATACCGATCACCTTGCCCTCGAGTCCGACATACTTGAACCAGAAATCGGTCACGCCAGCTTCGACCGCAACACGCGGCATACCTTTGGGCAGCACACTGGCTTGGTACTCGGCATCTTGACGCGCGAACACATCAGCACAAGGCATCGACACTACACGTACCGGCACTCCTTCGGCAGCCAATTGCTCGGCTGACTTTAGCGCCAACTCGATCTCCGAGCCAGTTGCAATAATCAAAGCTTTTGCATTCGGCGCATCACGCAGCACATAAGCGCCGCGTGAAATAGCAGCAACCTGCGCGGCATCACGCTCGACAAAGGGCAAGTTCTGTCGCGAGAAAATCAGGGTACTGGGACCATCACTGCGCTTGACTGCCTCCGCCCAGGCTACCGCCGACTCGACGGTATCGCAAGGCCGCCAGTTATCCAGCCGCGGTATCAAACGCAAGCTGGAGACATGCTCAACCGATTGATGAGTCGGGCCATCTTCGCCAAGTCCGATCGAGTCGTGCGTAAACACGAACAAACTGCGCTGCTTCATCAACGCCGCCATCCGCAGTGCATTGCGGCTGTAATCGGAGAAGGTGAGGAAGGTCGCGCCAAAAGGAATAAAGCCGCCATGTAGAGCAACACCATTCATGATGGCGCTCATGCCGAATTCACGCACACCATAATTGATGTGGTTGCCGGGTTGTCCCGCGCGCACTGCGACGCACTCTTTCCAGTTAGTGAGATTAGAGCCAGTCAGATCAGCCGATCCGCCGAGGAACTCCGGCAGCACTGCTGACAAAGCCTGAATCGCGTTTTGGCTCGCCTTGCGGGTTGCTATCGTCTCCTTCTTTTCGACGCACGCAGTAATCATAGCGGCAACAGCTTGATCGAAGCCCGCTGGCAGCTCACCTTTCATTCGGCGTTCGAACTCTGCTGCATCGGCAGGGAACTGCTGACGGTAGGCAGCAAATGTTTTGCTCCATGCTGATTGCAGCGAGTTGCCCTTGGCTTTCGCATCCCAAGCAGCGTAGACATCCGCAGGAATTTCGAAAGGTGGCGAAGTCCAACCGATCGCTGCACGCGTGGCAGCAATCTCGGTATCGCCAAGTGCGGCACCATGAACCTTGTCGGTACCTTGCATATTCGGTGCGCCCTTACCGATCACGGTCTTGCAGCAGATCAGCGTCGGCTTGTTCGAGCCCTTGGCTTGCGTAATCGCGGCGTCGATCGCAGCAACATCATGACCATCGACACTGGGTATCACGTTCCAGCCATAGGCTTCGAAACGTTTTGGTGTGTTGTCCTTGAACCAGCCATCGACCTCGCCATCGATAGAGATACCGTTATCGTCATACAGCACGATCAGTTTCGATAGCCCCAGGGTGCCTGCGAGCGAGCAGACTTCATGGCTGATGCCCTCCATCAGACAACCATCACCCAGGAACACATAGGTGTAGTGGTCAACGATATCAAAGCCGGGCTTGTTGAAACGTGCTGCCAGCAACCACTCAGCCAGCGCCATGCCCACTGCGTTCGCGATGCCTTGGCCTAGCGGCCCGGTAGTCGTCTCAATACCAGGAGTAATGTCAACCTCGGGATGGCCAGGTGTCTTCGAGTGCAGCTGGCGGAAATTCTTCAGCTCTTCCATCGGCAAGTCATAACCGGCCAGATGCAGTAAGGCGTAATGCAGCATGGAGCCGTGGCCGTTCGAGACCACGAACCGATCACGATCCGCCCAGCGCGGATCAGCGGGATTGTGGCGTAAGTGATTCGACCAAAGCGCGACCGCGATCTCGGCCATACCCATCGGCATACCGGGGTGGCCAGAGTTCGCTTTTTGTACGGCATCCATTGCTAACGCGCGAATCGCGTTCGCCATATTGCGGGTGTCTTGGGAGGTAGTCATGTTGGCAAGCCGGGCTAGATTCGACGGCCGTCGGCGGCGAGGGCGCAGACCGGTGGAAAAGGGCGCGATTTTACCAGACCACCCCCGCCCACTTACAATCAGCGAGTGCCGTCATCCACCCCACTCAGCGCCGTTATTTCACATGCCACGCTTCTACCTTGATCAATCCCTTGAGATCGGCATGCAATGCGAGCTGCCAGAGGATCTCAGCCACCATATTGGCGTGTTACGCCTGAAGGTGGGAGATACGGTCACCCTGTTTAACGGTCGCGGTGGCGAGTTCGCTGCGACCTTGAGCGTCATGGAGAAGCGCCGGGCTACCGCACACATCAAAACCTTCGATGCCCGCGAGGCTGAACCGGGATACGCACTGACGCTGGCGCAAGCGCTGCCCGAGGGTGCCAAAATGGACTGGGTGATCGAAAAAGCGGTAGAACTTGGGGTCACCGCACTACAACCCCTGATTGCGGCCCGCTCCGTGGTTCGCCTGAGCGATGAGCGCGCCAGCAAAAAATTGACACATTGGCGCGCGATCGTTGCGGCGGCCGCGGCGCAGTGCGGTCGTAATCGGCTGCCAACCGTTGTCATGCCGCAGCCGTTTGCAAGTTGGGTAGCGCAGCATGATCTGCACCCGCGCATCCTGCTATCGCCGCGCGGCCAGCAATCGCTCACCGATTGGGCCAGACATCGTGCCCCGCAAGCAGTCACCCTGATCATTGGCCCAGAGGGCGGCTTGAACGAAGCGGAGGAACGGGAAGCAATCGCGCGCGGTGCCATTTGTCTTTCCATCGGCAGCCGGGTACTGCGAACCGAAACCGCAGGGGTTGCGGCACTGGCAGCGCTGCACGCAGTGTGGGGAGAGTTCTAAGCTCACCCTACCTGAAGCCTGACCCAGGGGTAGCTAAAAGCATCGGCGCGCCTGATTCGGCCGCCCTTCACCCGCTGACAGCGACCTGAGAACTGCTTGAAAGCCTCTATAATCGAGGGTTTTCAACGTGGCGGCGCTCGATAGCCATTCCATGAGAGTTTTTCGCGGACTCCCCAACGCAGAATCGCGTCGCCCATGCGCGCTCACCATCGGAAATTTCGATGGTGTTCATCGCGGCCATCGCGCACTGCTCGAGCAGCTCTCGGCAGCGGCCACACGGCTGCAGGTCGAGACTGCGGTGATGACCTTTGAGCCGCATCCGCGTGAGTATTTCGCACAAATCTCGGGGGACGAGTCTCGTGCTCCGCTACGCATCGCGAATCTGCGCGACAAGCTTCAGTCGCTGGCGGATTGTGGTGTCGATCGGGTCATCGTCGAGCATTTCAACGCATCTTTTGCTGCGCAACCCGCGGAGCGCTTCATTGAAGAGGTCCTGGTGGATGGACTTCATGTGAAGTGGCTGATCGTCGGCGACGACTTCCGTTTTGGCGCAAAACGCGCGGGAGATCTCGCCATGCTGCAGGCGGCTGGTGCGCGCCTTGGCTTCGAGGTGGTGACATTACCCACTGTGACGCATGATGCAACGCGTATCTCTTCGTCCGCCGTGCGGGCAGCTTTGATCGCAGGCGACTTTGACCGCACCCGCGAACTGTTAGGCCATCCCTACGCGATTTCAGGACATGTACAACACGGTCGAAAGCTTGGTCGCAGCATAGGCTTCCCCACGCTGAATCTGAAGATTGCACATAAGCGCCCCGCCTTGTCGGGCATCTTCGTGGTACAGGTGCATGGCTTGGCCGATCGCCCACTACCGGCAGTTGCCAGTCTGGGAGTGAGACCCACGGTTGAAGACAACGGCCGTGTACTGCTTGAAGTCCATTTATTTGATTTCGCCGCCGACTGCTACGGGAAACTGATTCGTGTAGAGTTTTTGAAGAAACTGCGCGACGAAGAAAAATACGACGATCTACCGACCTTGACGCGCGCAATCGAAAATGATGCACGAAACGCTCGCGCTTTTTTTGCTGAGCGTGTCGCTGCTTGAGCCTTGCTCACTGAATACCTAACCCTCGCCTTTTATGTCCGATAACAGCAAGAAGCCAGAAAACAAATACCCGGTCAACATGACCGAAACAGCCTTTCCCATGCGCGGCGATCTTGCCAAGCGCGAGCCGCAATGGGTAGCGGCCTGGCAAAAAAAAGGCTTGTACGAGCGTATCCGCACAGCCTCCGCGGGTCGACCGAAGTTCATCTTGCATGATGGCCCTCCCTACGCTAATGGCGATATTCATATCGGCCATGCGGTGAACAAGATTTTGAAAGACATGATCGTCAAAACACGTCAACTCGACGGTTTTGATGCGCAGTATGT